>NZ_LOQF01000002.1 GCF_001517935.1 Sneathia sanguinegens | reverse complement strand
CATATTATGAAGATAGTCCTGTTACAGAAGATGGAAGAATAGCAAGAGATGAAAATGGCAAACAGTATACAGTGGGTAATATAAGCTATTCTGAATGGGCAGAGAAGTATGTGAAAAATCCAGAACAATTAAAAGGTTACGGACAGTATGCAAGATATAAGAAAGTTTTAGGAGATAAAGCACCTAATTCATTTGAAAATTTTGTAGATATAAAGTATAATAGTAAGAAATACAATAGTTTAAAGACATTGTATAAAGATACAAAAGAATACAATTATACTGTTGATTTATTTAAAAATCACGGAGTACCTGAGAAGTATATTCCGCAAACATTAAATGAATTTATAGATATTAAATTAAATAACAAATTAGAATACGAAGAAATTAAATTTAGAAAAAAATTATTAATAACAGATTATGCAAATAAATTAAAAGAACAACAACAATTAAAACATAAATATTTATCAAAACAATATAATAATGAATTATTAAAAAATCCACCAGTGAATAAATCATATTTTAAAGATAGTGATAAAATGACAGATAATGAATATAAAGATAAAATCAGAGAGTTGCAAAAGGGAATAAGAGGAAAAGGTGAAATAATTGTGACATATAATGGTAATAATCTTCAATATTATGAAAATTATTATCACAATAGTGATATAGGAAAAACTTGGGATAGAATAAAGTTAATACATTATGACACTAAAAAGACTAGAACAATATATTCTAAAAAAGGATATCATGTGTATCCTGTATATTAAAATAGGAGGTAGGTATGTTAAAAGATGAATTATTAAAAAATATAGGTAAAACTATGAACATAAACACCAAAAGAAAAACAAAATATGATTTCAAAAATCTTAAATTAGTTGGAGTATATTATGATGAGGATTATCTTGAAACTTGGATGGCAAAATTTGATTTAGAAATATGTGGTTTAGAAATCGTAATAGATTGTATAGAATCAATAGATATATTAGATTAGAGCAACTGTGAAAGGTTGCTTTTTTTGTTAGTTAATTAAGGAGAAATAAATGATATAAGTGCAAGGAATAAAGTTTACAAGACAGCAAATTTTGCAATGGTTGAAGCATACTGGAATATTGGCAAGAGAATTATTTATGAACAAAGTGGCAAAGATACAGCAGAATATGGGCAAGGATTATTACAAGAACTATCTAAACAGATGACAAAGGATTTTGGAAAGGGATTTACAGTTGCAAATCTTAAAAATATGAGGCAGTTTTATATTACTTTTCCAAATGGCTACGCACTGCGTAGCGAATTGAGTTGGACACATTATCGTAGTTTAATGCGTGTTGAAAATGAAAGAGCAAGAAGTTTTTATTTAGAAGAAGCTATAAAATCTAATTGGAGTACAAGACAGCTTGATAGACAGATAAATAGTTTTTTTTATGAAAGATTGCTGTCAAGCAAGAATAAAGAAGAAGTGTCAAAAGAAATAACACAATCAGAGAAAAATAAAGCCCCTGAGGATATTATAAGAGATCCTTATGTGCTGGAGTTTTTAGGTCTGGAAGCTAATGCGGATTTTTATGAAAGTGATTTAGAACAAGCCTTAATAACTCATTTGCAGAAATTTCTTTTAGAATTAGGCAGAGGTTTTTCTTTTGTAGCAAGACAGAAAAGATTTACCTTTGATGGTAGACATTTCAGAATAGATTTAGTTTTTTATAACTATATTTTGAAATGTTTTGTTTTGATTGATTTAAAAATTGGTGATTTGACACATCAAGACTTAGGACAAATGCAAATGTATGTCCATTACTATGAAAGAGAAATGATGAATGAGGGAGATAATCCCCCAATAGGGATTGTACTTTGTGCAGACAAAAGCGATTCGATTGTTAAATATACTCTTCCTGAAGATGAAAAACAGATATTTGCATCAAAATATAAGCTGTATTTACCAAGTGAAGAAGAATTACTCAACGAATTAAATAGAGAGTATCTATCAATAGAAGATGACAAAAAACAAGATTAAATAATCAACAATAATATTTAAAATTTCAAAGTGGCAATTTGCGACCCTGAAAAAAGAAACGACTGAAAATGGCAATCTGGTCGTTTTTTTTAATGCTTGAAAAGTATGAGGAAAACAATTGAGGTTGTTGTCCATTTTAATGAAAATGCAACTAAAACTATGCAAGAAAAAGATAAAAAAAAACATAAAAATGATTAGAAAGTCCTTAAACTGGTAACAAAGAGGGTCGATTTTTTACTATTAAATTTTAGTGGGAAATTGATCTTTGACAACTAAATAGACCAAGGTAGGACTTTTTATCTACTTGTGGAGGATTATGACTTATTACTTGAGTTCCTACTGGAAGTGTATAATAAAGTGTGTAAATTATAAAAATAATTTATGTACTTTATTTATGTATAACCGAACTATACAAACTAAGATACTAAAATAGTGAGACCTATAATGCTTCTCATAGATTTTGAATACATTATATATTTAGTCTCACTATAAAAAAATGCACAATTCACTTGGCAAATCCAAAGAATTCTCACCAATATAGATTCCCTTAGACATATTTTGTGGATAATCTTTGAATAAATTGTATATTTTCTTTGTATAAGCCACAATAAATTTCATCTTCATATTCTTCATTATTTAACATACTTTTTATTCCTTCTATTTCTTTATTATCCATTATATAAATTAGCATACACATTATTCTTTGCAAGTAATTGTGCGTGTGTACCACGTTCTATTATTTCACCATTTTCAAGTACCATGATAACATCTGAATCTATTATTGTTGATAGTCTGTGTGCTATGACAAATACAGTTTTTCCATGCATCAATTTATCCATACCATCTTGTACAATTTTTTCAGTTCTTGTATCAATATTAGATGTTGCTTCATCTAGTATTAGAACAGGTGTATTACGTAATTTTGCACGTACAAGGCATAATAATTGTTTTTGCCCTTGAGAAAGTGTATCAGTATTACCAGATATGTATGTTTCATAGCCTTTTTCAAGTTGTGAGATAAAATGATGTGCACCTATTTGTTTTGCTACTTCAATGACTTCTTCTTTTGAAATAGTTTCATCTGAGTATCTAATATTATCTAAGATTGTTCCAGAAAAGAGTATACTATCCTGTAAAACAACAGTTATATTTTTTCTTAAATCAGACTTATTAATCCTTCTAATATCAATACCATCAAAAGTAATAGTTCCACTATCAATTTCATAGAATCGGTTAATAAGGTTAGTAATTGTAGTTTTACCACTACCTGTTGGACCAACGATAGCTATTTTTTGACCATATTTTGCATACATATTTATATTTTTTAATATTTTTTTATCTTTATTATATGAAAAATCAACGTTAATAAACTCAATGTTTCCAACACATTTAACCTTTTCATTATTCTCTAATATCCAGTATCCATCTTTTAAGTATACCTTACCCTCATCAATTTCATTATCTAGGTCCATAAGTTCAAAGACTCTTTTAGCTCCAGCAAGTGCTGAATTAACCATACCAACTTCAAAAGAAAAGATAAATAGGGGCATAGCAATTAGTCTACTTAATAGTAAAAAACTTCCTATTGTACCTATTGAAGTATGAAATATAGTTCCAACAATTGCTATACATGCATATTGTAAGAAGTTTATTGTTCCTATAACTGGAAATATAGTATTTGAATATATGTTTGCACTTACTATGCTTTTTAACCATGCATTATTTAAACGTTTAAATATTGAATTATTTCTTTTTTCATAGTTAAATAGTTTTACAATATTTTGACCATTAACGCTTTCTTCAATGTAACCGTTTATAGATCCAATATTTTTTTGGTTTGTGTCATAAGATTTAATGCTGTATTTTGAAAATAAATATATTATTACATACGATAAAGCACTAAAGAATATTACAACAATTGCTAGCTTATATGAAATATATATCATAATAGCTAATAGAGCAATCATTTCGACTATACCACTAAAAATATTGAACATAGAAAATTCCAAGAAAGTGTTCATGGAGTCTATATCGTTTGTAAACTTACTCATAATATCTCCGTGTTCATGTGTGTCAAAAAATACAATGGGTAAATTTTGTAGTTTTTCAAAAGATTTTTTTCTAATGCCAAACATAACATCTTGTGAAAGTGGTATTGCGAGTAGGATATTAAGTTCTTCAAAGCAAATAGATATTAGGTAAATTAATCCTAAAATTGTAATATATTTAGGTAAAAGATCTAATCTTTTAGGAATTAAGACTTTATCGATAATAACTTGTATTAATTTTGTTGAATAGGTACTACAAATTTTAAAAATTAGTATAGAGATAATTATTGTAAAAAACTTCAATGGGCTTTTTTTGAAGACCATATGTATCATTCGTTTAAGAGCTTTACTATTCTTCATCAAAATTACCTCCTTTTTGTATATTGTAAAATTCCTTGTATATTTCATTATTATGTAGAAGATTTTCATTAGTATCTATATCTTGTATCATACCATTATCTAATACCATAACTCTATCGCACATTAAAACAGAAGATATTTTTTGACTTATGATAATTTTTGTACAGTTTTTACCTTTTAAAAAGTTCTTTATATCACGGTCAGTTTTTGTATCTATTGCACTAGTAGAATCATCTAGAATTAGTATAGGGCTGTATTTTAAAAGGCTTCTAGCGATGTATAGTCTTTGTTTTTGCCCACCTGAAAAGTTAGAACCATATTGTTCTACTGTTTGGTCAAGTGAACTTATAAAGTTTTGAGCTCTAACACCTTTTATTGCTTCTAGAATTTTTTCGTCATCTAAATCACTATTTGCTAGTTTCATATTACTATATATATTACCTTTAAATAAAGTATTATTTTGCGATACTATACTTACTATATCACGTAAATAATTAAGGTTTATATCCAAAATATTTTTATTTCCTATAGTTATACTACCACTAGATATATTATATAGACGAACTAGTAGATTAACAAGACTAGTTTTACCACTTCCAGTAGCACCTATTATTCCAAGGCTTTCACCTTGTTTTAGTTTAAATGAAACATTTTTTAAAACGTCATGGGTTGCAGGGTAATCAAAATTAACATTTTTAAATTCTATATCAAAATTATCTAAGCTTGTTATATTACCGTTGTCTACTTCATTTTCTTTTTCTAATATTTCAAATATTCTTACGATAGATATTTTAGACATTGCAAAGTCTGATATTATATATCCACATTCAAATAGGTTACCTAATATTTGTCCTGAATATGTTAAGATACTTAGGAATAGTCCTATAGTTATTTCTTTATTTATTATCATTTTACTTGCTATTATTATCATTAAAATATTACAACCATAACCTAGCAATGTTAAAAGTGGATAAAATGAACCTAATGTTGTATCCAAGAACTGCAAAGTTTTAGTGATTTTTTTACTTATTGTATTAAATTTCTTTATTTCTTTTTCCTTATTATTATACGTCTTTATTACCTTAATACCTTTTAAATTTTCATCAATATTTTGATTTAAATCATCAGATAATTTAAATAGTATGTATAGTTGGTTTAGTAATAGCTTTATTACTAAAAGTATTAAAACAATTAATAAAGGGACCATAATAAAGAATATTATGGAAATTTTTTTAGATATTTTAAAAATCATTATAAATGACAAAAGTGCCATTATTGGGCAACGTAAGGTGTATCTAATTAATGATTGATATGTGTTTTTTGCTTTTTGTATATCTTTTGTAAGTCTTGTAATTATACTATGCGTTCCGAGTTCATCTATTGTATATGATGGTAATTTTTGGATTTTTTGGAATAATTCAAATCGAAGATTAGATGCAAAACCACACGAAGCTTTAATAGCAGAAATGCTTGATGAAATACCGAGTATAAGGGATAAAAGTGTACAAATTAAAAGTTTTATGACAATAGGTTTATTAAGCCCGTTATCTACTAGCTTTGACATATACAAAGGTATTAGCATTTCAAGGAAGCTTTCTAGAGTTACGAAAATAGGAGCTAGAATAGCAAAAAATTTATACTGTTTTGTATATCTTGCAATTAATTTGAGCATAAATCCTCCTTTCTTTAGTGTAGTATAAAACATTTAATAAAAAAATACAATATGAAATATATGTAAATATTGATATTTTTTAAGGAGTAATATATAATATTCATAATAAATCTTAAGGAGAACCAGTATGAGAAAGAGATTAACAAGAAGTAGAAAGAATAGAATGATATTTGGAGTCTGTGGAGGTATAGCAGAATACCTAGATATAGATCCAGTGATAGTAAGATTGATATTTTTATTTTTTGGTGTGACTTTATTTTTCTATGTTGTTATGGCTGTTATTATACCAGAAGAAGATTAATAAGTATTTAAAAGTCAAGGTATTTAGCCTTGTAATTTAAGTTAGTACAAATAGCTCCTGTTTTTTAGATAAAGGTCTTGAGAAGAGTTTGAATATTTTATTTTTTTATTATATACAAATAAAATAATAAAATTAAACTTTATTTATAAAAAATATGTGCATTTTATAAAAAATATAGTATAATAAGTGTATAGAAACGGAAAAAAGAATAATATAAATGCAAAAGTAATAAAGGAGGAATTTTTTTGGAAAAACAAAAAATTGATTTATATTTAGTTACAAATTCAAAATATTTTGAAAGTACTTCTATTCCTATTATAAAGCAAAGATTAGAAAAGTTAGATGATGATTCTTTTTTAGCTATTCATGCTTGTGAATTAAAAGATCCCACAACTATATTAATAATTTCTATTTTTTTAGGTAGTTTAGGAATAGATAGATTTATGATTGGTGATATAGGAATGGGAATTTTAAAATTATTAACAGGTGGATGTTGTGGATTATTAACAATAATTGATTGGTTTACAATCGTTAAGAAAACTAAGCAAAAAAATTTAGCAACATTATTTTTGGTAATTTAAATGTATACTAAAGCAAAATGGGTTTATTTAGATTTATTTATTTTAGGTACTATATCATTATTATTGAATAAATTCAATATTAGAATATGCATATTTTATCATATTTTTAAAATTCCTTGTCCTGGATGTGGATTAACTAGAGGATTTATTGAGTTATCAAAATTAAATGTTATAAAAAGTTTAAAATATAATATACTATGTATACCTATTTTATTAACTTTTATTATTTATACTTTTTTAGTCATAATAAAAAAAGATTATTTAATAATAAAATTCATAAATAAATATAAATATGCTGTTATAATTACATTTATGCTATTACAGTTAGTAGTATTTATTATAAACATTAATAATCCGTTACTTTATTAAAATGTTAAATAAGGTGTGTAAGTTTTAAAAACTCACACACCTCATTTTTTAGTTTCTATTTTATATAATTTTCTATTTTACAAGTTTTAATATTCCAAATATCATCGGCATATTCTTTAATTGTTCTATCAGAAGAGAACTTACCAGCATTTGCAATATTTTTCAAAGCCATCTTAGCCCATTTTTCTTTTTGAGAGAAAGTCTTTGAAATTTTTTGTTGTGTTAAACGATATTGAGGGAAGTCTTTCAATACATAATAAACATCAGGTCTATTACCTTCTACACCATAAAGTATAGAATCCTTAATTTCTTTGAATAAACCAGTGTGATTATCGTCATAAGTACCATCAGTAAGTTGTTCAATTACTTTTTGAAGACCTTCTACAACATAGTATTCTTCCATAGGATTGTATTTTCCATAATTATCTAATCTTTCGATTTCATCAGCAGTTAGACCGAAAATAAATTCATTTTCAAGACCAGCTTCTTCAACAATTTCTATATTTGCTCCATCCATAGTTCCAAGTGTAATAGCACCATTAACCATAAATTTCATATTACCAGTACCTGAAGCTTCTTTACCAGCAGTAGATATTTGTTCAGAAATATCTGCAGCAGGGAAGATTTTTTCAGCTAAAGATACACGATAATTTTCTAAGAAAACAACCTTAATCTTGTTATTTATAGTAGCATCATTATTGATTACTTGAGCAACTGAATTTATTAGTTTAATAATTCCTTTAGCTCTTCTATATCCTGGTGCAGATTTAGCAGCAAAAATGAAAGTTCTAGGATAAATATCTAGTAAAGGATTTTCTTTTAATTTATTGTATAAATCCATTATATGGAATACATTAAGTAATTGTCTTTTATATTCATGTAATCTTTTAACTTGAATGTCAAATATAGAGGTAGGATCTACTTCTATACCTGTAGTATCAAAGATATATTTAGCTAATTTTTGTTTGTTATGTAATTTAATATCCATGATATTCTTAAGAACTTTTTCATCATCTAAATATTTTTCAAGTTTCTTTAATTCAGATAAATTTGTTATCCATTTGTCTGAACCAATTAATTTTGTTATGTATTCTGCAAGTTCAGGATTTGCTTTTAATAACCATCTTCTTTGAGTTATACCATTAGTCTTATTTTGGAATTTTTCAGGATATAGTTCATACCAATCTTTTAATTCTTGATTTTTTAATATTTCTGTATGTAGTGCAGCAACACCATTTACAGCATGAGAAGCAACTATTGCAAGCCAAGCCATTTTAACTTGTCCATTTGAAATAATGCTCATTCTATTAATACGATCAAAATCATTTGGATATTTTTGTCTTAAATCATTAATAAATCTTCTATTTATTTCTTCTATAATTTGATAAATTCTAGGAAGTAATGGTTGTATTAATGAAATATCCCATTTTTCTAAAGCTTCTGATAAAATTGTATGATTTGTATATGCAAATACTTTCTTACAAATATTCCATGCAGCATCCCAACCTAGTTTTTCGTAGTCTAATAAGATACGCATAAGTTCAGGTATAGCTACTACAGGATGTGTATCATTAAGTTGTATTGCAATTTTATCTGCAAAATTATCAAAATTATTTCCAAAAATTGACTTATATCTTCTAACGATGTCTTGTAATGAGGCAGAAGTAAAGAAATATTGTTGTTTCAATCTTAACCATTTACCACTTCTTTCAGTATCATTAGGATAAAGAACTCTTGAAATGTCTTCTGCTTCAACTTCTTTTTCAGAAGCAGCAAGGTATCTTTGAGCATTAAATAATTGTAAATCAAAACCTTCCATTGATTGTGCTTCCCAAAGTCTTAAAGTATTAACAACACCATTACCATAACCTATTACAGGAACATCATAAGCAATAGCTTTTACATTTTCAGTATTAACACGTTTGTAATATTCTTTACCAACTTCATCTTTATGTATTTCAACATTACCCCCAAATTTTACTTCAAAAGTTCTGTCTAATCTTTTTATATCCCAAGGTGTTCCATATTTTGTCCAATCGTCAGGATATTCAACTTGAAAACCATTTTCAATTTTTTGTTCAAAAAGACCATATTTATATCTTAAACCATAACCATGACCAGGTAAACCTAGTGTAGCTAAAGAGTCAAGGAAACAAGCAGCTAAACGACCTAAACCACCATTACCAAGTCCAGTATCCATTTCTTTATCTTCAATTAAACTAATATCAATATTTAAATCAGATAATACTTCTTTAATAAGTTTATCATATTGTAAATTAATCAAATTATTTCCAAGATAACGACCCATTAAGAATTCGGCTGAAAAATAGTACATTTGCTTAACTTGTTTTTTTGCATAAGTTTTTTTAGTGTTATACCACTTTTCAACGACATCGTCCATTACAGCACTTGAAACAGCATAATATATTTCGTATTGTTTAGCTTCTTCAAAAGTTTTTCCATATTGCCTTCTTAAAGCTAATTTTATTTTGTCTTTCAATTGCTCCTTTGTAATTGTTTGCATTATATTTTACCTCCGAACTATTGGAATATATTTCCAAATTCAATGTTATATTTCTTCCTCAAATATTCTAACATTTGTATAGCAAAAAAGTCAAGATTAGAAGAATATAAGACCTCAGCAATATTTTTATCGACCATAATTTCTTCTAGTATATCTTTAATTTTGCTTATATTATCAACTTTAATTTCTGATGGAAGAAAAATACGCACCTCTCTATCACTGATTTTTTTAAGACTGACCAATTGTATATTTTTATCAGAAATGTTTAAAAGCTTTTCTAAAATATATCTTTGATTTTTACTTTCTATGTAGGTATCGTAATAATTTTTGTAATGAACTATATCTAAAAAATTAAAACCTGGCATAAGTAAGCAAGAATTTTCATTTTTTTCTTCTTTGATATAGAATTTAAGATTGTATATATTATTATTCATGTCTATTTTATAAATTTCAACATTTTTAATAGCAGCATCTTCTTTTTTTGCTTTTTCAAAAAAAGTATAAATATCAAAGCTTTTAATTGCTTTATAATCTAGTATAAAATATTCAAAATCTTCATCATCTAAAATTGTAGGTGTATAGTTATATGGATTACCATATTCAAGTAAATTTAATAAGATTATTCTTCTTGATAAAAAGAAATAAGGAACTTTTTTATCAAGACTTATTTTAATATAATAATAAAGCTTATTTTCGTTCTTTTTATTTAATATTTTTTGTAAATTAATTAATGAAGAATCAAGTTGTTCTTTTACTAAAAAAAAGTCTTTATTTTCATTATCTATTCCTAAATCAAGGTAGAGAAGATAAAGATTTTCTAATGAATGAAAGCAATTAAAAATATTTATTTTGTATTCATAGAAAGTTTCCTTATTTCTATCTATGGTAGAAAAAACTTTTTTAAGAAGACTCAAACTATCAATATCAGAAATATTTTTAATAAAAAAACTATCATTTTCTAATTTATTTATATTTTTTACATAAAATTGAAAATCTTCTTTTTCAGGTTTTGTAATTTTAAGTAGGGAATCATTAAGACTCTTAATTATTTCTAAATCTTTGTTCAATAGTAATTTATTATTCATTTGTCCTACTTTCTAGGTATTTAGCGAGATTTAATATATAGGCTTTTTTTGTGTCTTTTAGAAGACAGTCACCTATGAAATCACCAGACATATCATTTATATGTCTTACAAATATCTTTTCTTTATATAGTATTCGTTTAGCTAATAAGATGAAATTTTGTTTTTTTACACAAATTTGTAAAACAAATTGTGCTTGGTCTAATTTATTTAATATTGGTAATTCTAAATTATTAATTTTGTAGTAAGAAATATTGTCTGTTTTAATTAGATTAGCAATATTAAACTCTGAAATCTTTATTACTTTTGAAAGATCTATTGCAAAGTAGCCTAAGTCAGTTTGAATAATATAGCATAAAAGACTAAAGAATTTTAGTCTTAATTTCGTAACTAAATTATAGTCTTCATCAATAAATACTCTACCATTTTGTGCTTGTGTTGCTTGAATATAGTTCACAAAGGAAAAAGCATTGTCAGATAGATTAGGATCTATATATTTATCTTGATTAAGATAAATTAAATCTTTATTCCTTTTAATAGTTGGACAAGTTATAATAATCTTTAATTTTGAAAAATCTTGTATAAATTCTATTGAAATTTTAAATATCTGTTTTTGAATGTTTTTATGCTGCCATTTTCTTTCTTCGTTGATAAATGAACGAAGTAAGGCAAGCAAGGGTTCTTTTATTTTTGCAAAAACTAATTTATCTATTTTTAAATTATTAGTTATAAAAGAACATTGAAAAGCTATACCTAAATTTTTAGCATATTCTAATAGATTATTTTCTATTTCAGGTATTTCACTATTAAGATCAAGCATTCGTAATAAAAAACTTTCATTTTTTAAATTATATTTTGTAATAGATAAATTTTTAATTAGAGTTAAATATTTTTTTCTTTGATTTTCTTTAATATATTTTGACATATCAGCTAAGTCTGAACGAATATAGAAAAGTTTATCTATATTTGAAACTAAATTATCAATTTGTTTGGGATTGATATAAAATTTCTTATCAGATCTAAGAGAATATTTAAATTTTTGTAAGTTATATTTTTCAACAAAAGTATAAGCTTTAAAGAAATTGGCTAAAGCTAAATCGATATTTTTTTCGTTATATTCAATTGTATATTCAATGAAACAATTTATAATATTAGGATTAAATTCTTTGAAATTTATATTATTGTTAAAAAATATATAGTCTTCACTTAATATAGTAAAAAACTCCTTTAAATGCTCAAAGAAGTTTTGTATATCAAAAGTTTTAAAATTATATTTTTTGTCGAAAAATACACTTAATTTATAGAACATATAGCCTCCAATAAAAATATATGAAAGGTATAACAAATAAAGCACTATCAAATCTATCCATGAAACCTCCATGACCTGCAAGAATATTTCCTGAATCTTTAATATTTACATCTCTTTTGATTTTTGATTCGAATAAGTCACCGAATACGGCTACTATTGTTAAAAATATAGATAATAAGGCTACATTGGTATCATAAAAAATCTTACCTACAAAGTATTTGAAAATGTAGCTAATAATTAAAACACCAATAAGACCACCGAAAACGCCTTCTATAGACTTATTAGGAGAAATTTTTGATAATTTATGTTTTCCAAATTTTGAACCTATTAAATAGGCAAAGGTATCACAAGCCCAAATGCTAGCAAATGAATATGTAAGTATTAAACCACCAAATTGGAAGTTTTGTATTTTTATACCATAGGTGAATAATAAAGGAATATACATAATTCCAAAAAAAGTTAAGGCTAATTTTTGAGTGAAATTTTCATCATAATCAGTAAGCATTTGTATAATGGCTGTTATAAAAAAAGATGCTATAAGAAATACCGAAGGAAGTAACTTAAAATAAACAATAGGTGGGAAAAAAGCACCTATGAAAAGTCCAAAATACATATATACATTTTTTTCTTTAAACATTTTGTAAAATTCGTATAAAGAAAAACAAACAACAATTTCCGAAAAAACTAGAAAAAGAAATTTGCTTGAAAGTAATATATAAAGTATTAAAGGTATAAATAAAAAAAGGAAAATTCTATTTTTTTTCATTAGTTAAACCTCCATATCGTCTATCTCGATTTGAAAAATCTTTTAGAGCTTTTAATAATTCATCTTCGTTAAAATCTGGCCATAAACAATCTGTAAAATATAGTTCTGAATATGCAAGTTGCCAAATAAGGAAATTACTTATTCTAAGTTCACCACCTGTTCTAATAACAAGATCAGGAAAATCGATATTGTTATACAAATTTGCTTCTAAATCAGCAAAATCTATAGTTTTCTTTCCTTTTTGAATAAGGCTATTAACTGCATCAATTATTTCTTGTTGTCCTCCATAATTAAAACAAATATTCAAAATTAGTTTATCATTTGATTTTAAAAAATCACAAGTTTCGTCTATTGTACTTTGTAGGTCTTTTGAAATATTAGTTTTACTACCACTTATAACTAAGCGTATGCCTTCTTTCAAAAGACTTTCTCTTTTATTTATTAAATATTTTTTGAATAAAAACATCAAAGTATTTACTTCAAGGCTAGGTCTTTTCCAATTTTCTGTTGAAAAGGCATAAACACTAAGCGTTTTTATACCATATTTTATGCAAGCCTTTATTATATTTTCTAAGGCAACTATTCCTTGAATATGCCCCTGTGTTCTATTTCCCTTATGTAATTTTCCCCAACGACCATTACCATCCATTATTATTGCAAGAGACTTAGGTATTTTCAAATTATTCATCATCATCACTCCATAAATTAGTATAGCATAAAAATATTGAATTTACTAATTAAAATGTGGTAGAATAAAAAATAAGAGCGTTAAGTAGTAAGTAATTTTGGAATCCTTTTAAATAAAGGCTTGCAATATTATTTACTACGCTCTATATTTAGGAGGTAATTATGTTTGAAAAAGAAAAAACATTTGAAATTAAATTAGGAGAAAAAACACTATATGTAAACACTGGTAAGATAGCTAGACAAGCTTCTGGAGCAGTTTTATTAACTTGTGGAGAAACTACAGTTTTAGTTACTGCAACAAGATCAAAAGATGTGAAAAAAGGACAAGATTTTTTCCCATTAACAGTAGATTATATTGAAAAATTCTATGCTTCAGGTAAATTCCCAGGGGGCTTTGTAAAAAGAGAATCAAAACCATCAACAGAAGAAATATTAATATCAAGATTAGTAGATAGACCAATAAGACCTTTATTCCCTGAAGGTTTCTTGAATGCAGTACATGTTGTTATAAACACAGTATCATATGACGGAATTAATATGCCAGAAAATCTTGCAACTATAGGAGCATCATTAGCATTAGGTATTTCTGACATACCATTTTATGGACCTGTTGCTGGGGTAACAGTTGCATATATAAATGGAGAATATGTATTAAATCCTACAAAAGAAGAACAAGATAAAAGTGATATTTATTTATCAGTTGCAGGGACAGAAGATGCAATAACTATGGTAGAAGCTTGTTCAAATGAAGTTACAGAAGAACAAATGTTAAATGCAATTATGTTTGGTCATGAAAAAATAAAAGAAATTTGTAAACAAGAACAACAAATTATTTCAGAAATAGGTAATGAAAAAATGGAAATTAAAGAAGTTACTTATGATGAAAAAGTAGTTGAATTTTTAAATGAATATAATAAAGATTTAAAAGCAGCAATTTTAGTTCCAGGTAAGTTAGAAAAACAAGCAGCAGTAGATGAATTAGAAGAAAAATTATTAGAAATTTTTAAAGAAAAAATTGCAAGAGAATTAATTATTGAAAGTACAAAGCAAAAAGAAATTTCAGAATTAATAGAAGAAATGTTAGCTGTTGAAGATAAAAAAGATATTAATTATTATGAAACAGAATTTCATAAATACTATCATGAAATGGAAAAAACTATAGTTAGAAATCTAATTATTTATGATAAGTATAGACCAGATGGAAGAAAAGTAGATGAAATTAGACCTATAAATGCACAAGTAGATATTTTACCTATACCTCATGGGTCAGCATTATTTACTAGAGGTGAAACTCAATCATTAGCTACTGTCACTTTGGGTTCAAAGGATGATGAACAAATAGTAGATGGATTGGATGAAGAAAAAAGAAAGAAATTTATTTTACATTATAATTTCCCACCATTTTCAGTTGGAGAAGCAGGCTTTATGAGAGCTCCTGGAAGAAGAGAAATAGGACATGGAAATTTAGCAGAAAGAGCTTTAAAAGTTGTTATGCCTAGTGAAGAAGAATTTCCATATACTGTTAGGGTTGTATCAGATATAACAGAATCTAATGGTTCATCTTCACAAGCTTCAATTTGTGGAGGTTGTCTTGCTCTTATGGCAGCAGGAGTTCCAATTAAAGGAACAGTTGCAGGTATAGCAATGGGACTTATTAAAGAAGAAAATGAGTATACAATTTTAACAGATATACAAGGTTTAGAAGATCACTTAGGAGATATGGACTTTAAAGTAGCAGGTACAAAAAAAGGTATAACAGCTATACAAATGGATATAAAGATAAAAGGTATTACAAAAGAAATTATGGATATAGCTTTAAAACAAGCTCATAAAGCAAGATTTCAAATTATTGATATTATGGAAGCTGAAATTCCTGAACCAAGAAAAGCATTATCTAAAAATGCACCAAAAATTATTAATTTAAGAATAGACCCAAGTACTATAGCAGTATTAATAGGACCTGCAGGTAAAACTATAAAAGCAATTATAGAAGAAACAAAGGTTGAAATTAATATAGAAGATGATGGAAGAGTTACAATTTTTGGTAAAGATATGGAAATGATGAATAAGGCCTTGAATTTAGTAAAAAAACAAACAATGCAAATAGAACTTAATAAGGAATATGAAGGAAAGATTACTAAATTAGCGAAATTTGGAGCTTTTGTTGAAATTGCACCAGGTAAAGAAGGACTTTTACATATATCTGAAATATCAGATAAGCGTGTGAAAAATGTGGAAGATGTATTAAAAGAAGGTCAAATTATTACTGTTAAGGTTATAAGTATAGATAATGATAAATTTAGTTTAAGTATGAAAAAGGTTGGAAAGGAGCAAAATGATGAATCTGTCAAATAAATTAACTTGTTTAAGAATGATTTTAATTGTACCCTTTTTAATTCTTAGTTCCTTGAAATTTTATACATTATATGGAATTCAAACAGGGTGGAATATTTTTAGTTCAATATTAGCTTTGATAGTTTTTGCTATAGCCTGTGCTTCTGATTATTACGATGGAAAAATAGCTAGAGAAACTAATACTATTACAGATTTTGGAAAAATGATGGATCCAATAGCTGATAAATTAATTACATTTACCTTTTTATTTGTATTAGTTAAATATGATAAGATGTCAGTATTATTAGTATTCATTATGTTACTTAGAGAAATATTAGTGACTTATGAAAGAATACAATTAGTAAAAAAAGGTTGTGGAGTTTTACCAGCGGCAAAAATAGGTAAAATAAAGACTGTAGTTATAATGATAACAATAGCTATTATTTTAATAATCCCAGACTTTACATTTATGAAAATATTAAATGATATTTTAATAATCCCAGGTTTAATATTGACAGTTTATTCGGGAGTAGAATATCACTTGAAAGCAGTTGAAGAATTGAAGGAGGGATACGATGAGTAGTAGAATATTTAAAATAATAAGTATAATATTGTTGCCTTTATTTATGATAGTTTTATCTACTTTTGGGTCTATATTTGTAGTTGGATATGTAACTTCATTTTTTACCTGCATATATGCTTTATATGTTTTTGCAATTTGTATATTAGAAGATATTAAATTTTTAAGAAGAGATATTACTAATATCTATGATAAAATTTTATATGACCTTAATGATACTCTTGTTATATATGGTCTTTTATTAGCTTTAGTATCAATAGGAAAGGTATGGTTATTTATATTTTTAATATTAATAGCCTTTGAATTTATTAGAAGTGGTAGAGAAGCTATAAAATTAAGCAAGGGAGAAATAGTAGAAAATAAATTAGGAAAGTTACTTGTTTATTCAAAATTTACAGGCTTGGTTTTGATTTTAATTTTACCTAATTTTTTAGGAATAACTACACTTTTATTAATTCCAGCTGTAGCTTTAGAAATTTTAAATTTAGTCTAAGAAAGAAGGGAATATTTGAAATACTTTAATTTAGATATAAGAAAGTGCTTAGAATTATTGAAAACTGATGATATTAATGGTTTAACACAAAAAGAAGCAAAAGCTCGTTTAGAAAAAAATGGGGAAAATAAATTAGAAGATGAAAAGAAAAAATCAATATTAAAACTTTTATTTGAACAAATAAATGATGTAATGATTTATGTCTTATTGGTATCGGCTTTAGTAACTATTATTGTAAATAAAGAATTTACTGATGCGATTATTATCCTTATTGTTGTAATGATTAATGCTGTAGTAGGACTTATGCAAGAATTAAAGGCTGAAAAAGCCTTGCAAGCATTAAAAGAAATGACTAATCCAAAGGCTATAGTTTTAAGAAATGGTGTAATGGAAGAAATAGAATCAAGATATTTAGTTATTGGGGATATAGTTTTATTAGAAGCAGGTAGAATTGTTCCAGCAGATTTAAGATTAATAGAAACAATGAATCTAAAAATTGAAGAAAGTAGTTTTACTGGAGAATCAGTTCCTGCAGAAAAAAATGCAGAGGGAATTTTAGATGAAAATACTCAAATAGCTGATAGAACTAATATGGCATTTATGTCAACTTTAGTTAGTTATGGAAGAGCAAAAGGAGTTGTTTGTGCTACTGGTTGTGATACAGAAATAGGTAAAATTGCAAAATTATTGCAAGTTGAAGAAGAACAAACACCTTTGCAAAAAAAGATGAATAAGTTAGGGAAATACTTGGGATATATTGCAATAAGCATTTGTGTTTTTATTTTTATTATAGGTATTTTTCAAAAAAGAGATATCGTAACTATGCTAATTACATCAATTAGTTTAGCAGTAGCGGCGATACCGGAAGGTTTAGTTGCAATAATTTCTATTGTATTAGCCTTGGGTGTAACTAGAATGTCTAAGAAAAATGCAATAATAAAGAAAATGCCTGCAGTAGAAACTTTAGGTTCTGTTAATTATATTTGTTCAGATAAAACTGGAACTTTGACTCAAAATAAAATGACAGTGTTAAAAGATTATACTTTTGATGGAAAAAAAGAGTTGCTTATAAAAACAATGATACTTTCATCTGATGCAAGAATAGAAAATAATGGGAAAGAATTTGGTGATCCTACTGAAGTAGCACTTATAGCTTATGGTATGAAGCATGGAATTTTTAAGGATGAATTAGAAAATGTTGAAAAAAGAATAGATGAATTTGCTTTTGATTCAGAAAGAAAAATGGCTTCAACCCTTACAAAAAATGATGTGGCTTATAAGGTAAATGTAAAAGGAGCATTAGATAATTTATTAACAAAGTGTAAGTATATTATAAAAAATGGAAAAGAAGAAGAATTAACTGAAGAATATAAAAAAGAAATATTAGACAAAGCAAATGAAATGTCTAATAAAGCACTTAGAGTTCTTGCCTGTGCTTATAAAATTGTTGATAAGCAAATAAATAGTGAAGATTTTGAAAAAGATTTAGTTTTAGTGGGTATAGTTGGAATGATAGACCCACCAAGAGAAGAAGTAAAGGCTTCAATTAATGAAGCTAAAAAAGCAGGTATAACTGTTATAATGATAACAGGAGATCACAAAAATACAGCTTTTGCGATTGCAAAGCAATTAGGAATTGCTACAAAAATTGAAGAATGTTGTTTGGGACAAGAGTTAGATAAATATACAGATGATGAATTAGTGGATATAGTAAAAAAATATAGAGTATATTCAAGAGTTTCACCTGAGCATAAGGTTAAGATAGTAAGAGCATTGAAAAAGGGTGGAAATATTGTATCTATGACAGGGGACGGAGTTAATGATGCTCCCTCTTTAAAGGTTGCAGACATAGGAGTTGCAATGGGAATAACAGGTACAGATGTTTCAAAAGGTGCTAGTGATATGATATTAACAGATGATAATTTTACAACAATAGTAACTGCTATAAAAGAAGGTAGAAATATATATAATAATATAAAGAAAGCTATTATTTTTCTATTAACTTGTAATTTGGGAGAAGTTATGACCATTTTAGTTGCAACAATATTTAGATGGCCTCTACCTTTAATTGCTACACAATTATTATGGATTAACTTGGTTACAGATACTTTGCCAGCCTTAGCTTTAGGTGTTGATCCAGCATCTACTGATGTTATGCAAGAAAAACCAAGACCACAAGATGAAAATTTCTTTTCTCATGGTTCAGGTATAAGAGCTATAATAGGAGGCTTTACTATAGGATTTTTAACTCTACTTGCATTTTACATAGGCTTAAAAGAAAAAGGTATTAATTTATTTACAATTATTGATATTAATAGCATACCAGAAGCTCACTTAGCATATGCTAGAACAATGGCCTTTATAGTATTAACAATTTCTCAATTATGCTATGCATTTACAATGAGAAGTGAAAAAGAAAATCTGATAAAAGTAGGAATATTTAAAAATAAATATTTAAATTTATCATTGATAGTTGGGGTAGCATTGCAATTAATGCTAACAGCAACTCCATTATTAGCAAAGGCATTCTGTGTTACAAAATTAACAATTTTTGATTTTGATATAGTAGTTATATTTGTTTTAATTCCGGTTATTATAAATGAAATAATAAAAAAGGTTCAAAAATGAAAAATATATTTATATTAATTTTCTTTTCTTTATTTATTTCTTGTGAAAAATATGATGAAAAAAAGGACTTACCAAGTGATACTACAGAGGTAGTTCCAGTTGAAATAATAAGAAATAATGATAATGATAAAACTTTAGGTAATAATATATTTTCTGAAGAAGAAAATATAAAAGAAGATAAGCCTTTTGAAAAACCAAAAGATAAGATGACGCTTATACTTGAAAAAGCTAATATAGATCCTATTAGTTTTTATATTGCCCAAAAAAAGGCAAAAAAAGGTAGTAATAAAGATATAAGATATGTGCTTAAAGTTTATGAAAAATTAAATATGAATGATGAAAAAGAAAAATATATAGATTTAGCTATAAAAAATAATGTTCAAGAAGTTGTATTAAATAAAATAACGCAATATATAAATGAAAATAAGACTGATGAATTAGAAAAACTTATACCTAAATTAAAATCGAAAAAAGAAAGAGATAAGTTTGAAGGTATATATTTATATAAAAAGGGCTTAGAAGCTTATGAAAATTCTAATTCAAATCAAGCAATAAACTATTTTAAAAAAGCATATAAAAAAGGTGTGAAAGAATTAGGACATAATATAGCTTCTCTTTATTTAAAACAAAAAAACATTAATGAAGCTGTAAATTGGTTAGAAATTTCAAAATATGAGGGGAACAAAGATGCTAATTATGAATTAAGCGTAATATATTTTAATAATAAAAAATATGCAAAAGCTATTCCTTATTTAATAGAAGAATATAAAAAAGGTAAAAAAGAATTAGCTACAAGTATAGGTGTGTGCTATGTTAATTTATACAAATATGAAGAAGCAATTGTATGGCTTGAAAAAGCAAGTTCAAATGGCGATATTGATGCAAAAAAAATTATCGAAAAAATTAATGGCTTTAGAAAAGAAAGCTATAATGTTTATTAAGAAGTTAGGTGGTGAAAATGAGACCATATTTATTTAAAGTTGGAAATTTTGAATTAAGAGTGTATAGCTTAATGTATATTTTAGCTCTTTTTATAGCAATATTTTTGGCTAAACATGATAAGCTTGCAAAAAAACGTGGCATAACAGATAACAAACAAATAGAAGATTTTGCTTTTATAACTCTATTTTCTGGTCTTATAGGAGCAAGAATATATTATGTAATTTTAAAATGGGACTATTATTCTAAAATGCTTTATGAAATACCTATGGTATGGAAGGGTGGACTTGCTATACATGGTGGAATAATAGGTGGAATAATAGCAATTCTAATTTTTTCAAAAATGCATAATAAAAAATTCTTTGTATTGACAGATATGTCCGTTGGTCCTTTAATATTGGGACAAGCTTTGGGCAGAATTGGAAATTTTGCAAATGGAGAAATACATGGTGTTCCGACTTTTACACCTTGGAGTGTAATAATATCTGGAAAATTTTCTACTTGGTGGAATTTATATAATAGTTTGCCCCTAAGTGAACAAGCAAAATATAGACCATTAGTACCTTGGGGAGTAGTATTTCCTGAAAATACTTCAGCCGGAATGGAATTTCCAACATATCCATTACATCCTGCAATGTTATATGAATTGGTATTAAATTTTATAGCCTTTTTATTAATATGGTTTGTATTTAGAAAAAAAGAGTATAAAAGAGGAATATTATCAATGATATATTTGATTTTATATGGAATTATAAGAATTTTTGTTAGTGCTTTTCGAGCAGAAGATTTATTGATATATGGTTTTAAAATGCCATACATAGTAAGTGCTATTATGATTATATGTGGAATAGTAGGAATAGTTATTATTAATAAAAGAACTGAATAAATCAAGGTTGAAAAAACCTTGATTTTTATTTATTATTTTATACTATTGACAAAATAACTGAACGAGGTATACTTAAGTCGTAAGGTATGTTAAAAAAATAACAAGGAGGTTATTATGAAGGCAGTAGTTGTTAACAAAGAAGGAAATGGTGTAGAAGTTGTTGAAAAACAATTAAGAGAATTGAAGTATGGTGAAGCTTTAGTTGAAGTTGAATATTGTGGTGTTTGTCATACTGACTTACATGTTGCACATAGTGATTTTGGAAATGTTGCAGGTACAGTATTAGGACACGAAGGTATAGGAATAGTAAAAAAATTAGGTGAAGGTGTTACTTCACTTAAGGTTGGAGATAGAGTAAGTATTGCATGGTTCTTTGAAGGATGTGGAAGTTGTGAATATTGTACAACTGGAAGAGAAACTTTATGTAGAAAAGTTAAAAATGCAGGATATACTGTAGATGGTGGTATGGCACAAGAATGTATAGTTACAGCAGATTATGCAATTAAGGTTCCTGATGGTTTGGATCCAGCTCAAGCAAGTAGTATAACTTGTGCAGGAGTTACTACTTATGCAGCAATTAAAGCGGCAGATTTGAAACCAGGACAATGGATAGCTTTATATGGTGCAGGTGGACTTGGAAACTTAGCAGTTCAATATGCTAAAAAAGTATTTAATGCTCATGTAATAGCTATAGATATTAATGATGATAAATTAAAATTAGCTAAAGAATGTGGAGCAGATATAGTTTTAAATGGTAAAAAAGTTGATCCAGCTAAATATATACAAGAAAAAGTTGGAGGAGCTCATTCATCAGTTATTACAGCTGTATCAAAGGTTGCATTTAATCAAGCAATAGATTCAGTAAGAGCTGGAGGTAAAGTAGTTGCAGTTGGTTTACCATCAGAAACAATGGATGTTTCTATAGTAAAGACTGTATTAGACGGAATTCAAATTATAGGTTCATTAGTTGGTACAAGAAAAGACCTAGAAGAAGCATTCCAATTTGGAGCTGAAGGAAAGGTAGTACCAGTAGTTCAAAAGAGAAGCATAGAAGAAGCACCTAAGATTTTTGATGAAATGGCTGCAGGAACTATACAAGGTCGTATGGTTATAGATATGAAAAGATAGTAAATATAGTGGACTGATTACAAAGTAATCAGTCTTTTTTTAATTGCAATTTTACTATTTTTGTGTTATTGTAATAATATATTACTAAGGAGGTGAATATTTATGTCAACATTACAAAGTTTGGATAGGGCTCTTAATATTCTTGAAGTAATTTCACAAGAAGATAATATAAGCTTGACAGATTTAAGTTCTAAAGTTGGTTTAAATAAGGCTACGGCTTTTAGAATTGCAAAGGCATTAAAAGATAATGGCTATGTTAAGCAACTAAAGAATAAAAAATATTCATTAACATTTAAAATGTTTAGATTGGGAAATAGAGTAGTACAAAGATTCGATTTTATGAATGAAGCTAAAAGAATTATTACGAAATTAGCAAATGAAGTAGATCGTGTTATTCACTTAGTTATACAAGATGGTTCACAAATTTTATACATTGATAAATATACACCACTAAATTCAGGAAAATTAATGAATGTAACCAAGATAGGTAAAAGAGCACCAATGTATTGTACGGCATCGGGAAAGGCAATTTTGGCTAATTTACCTGAAGATGAAATTAGAAAAATATGGAATGATACAGAGATTATAAAATATACAGCAAGAACAATAGTGAATTATGATACACTTTTACAAGATTTAAAAAGAATTAGAAAAAATGGTTATTCAACAGAATATGAAGAATATCAACTAGAAGTTTACTGTATAGGAATGCCAATACACACTTCAAGTGGAGAAATTGTAGGAGCAATAAGTATTTCAATACCCTTGAATGATCCAAATGGTAAACAATATTATATAGAAAAAATGAAAAAATGTAAGGAAGAAATATCAACTATAATAAAGGAATGATGCTATGGATCAAAAAGAAGCTTATGAAATTTTAAAAGAAAAGTGTTTAAGTAACAAAGAATTGAATATGAATAAGATAGAGAAAGCATATATTTTAGCTAGGGAAGCACATAAGGGTCAATATAGAAAAAGTGGAGAAGAATATATAATACACCCTATAGAGGTTTCTCAAATTTTGGTCGATTTGAAAATGGATACAGATACCATAGTTGCTGGCTTATTGCATGATGTAGTAGAAGATACTCTTATCACTTTATCAGATATAGAGTATAGCTTTGGAAAAGAAGTTTCTTTATTAGTTGATGGAGTTACAAAATTAAGAAATTTACCTAAAAAACAAGGAAAACAAATAGAAAATATCAGAAAAATGGTTGTTGCAATGTCACAAGATATCAGGGTTGTAATTATTAAATTAGCTGATAGACTTCATAATATGAGAACTATAAAATATCAAAGTCCAGAAAAACAAATAGAAAAATCAAAAGAATGTATAGATGTATATGCACCTATTGCACATAGAATAGGAATGTCTAAGATAAAGTCTGAATTAGAGGATATAAGTTTTAGATATTTAAATCCTGAAGCATATTATGAAATGAAAGAATTAGTTAATACTAAAAAGGCTGAAAGAATAAGAATAACTAATGATATTATAGAAAAAATAAAGCTAGAATTAGATAAGAATAATATTAAATCTGAAGTAACAGGAAGACCGAAACATTTATATAGTATCTATAAAAAAATGACAGAAAAGAATAAAAAATTTGCTGAATTAATGGATTTAATAGCTATAAGAGTTATAGTTGAAAAAGTTGAAGAATGTTATATGGTTTTAGGTATAGTTCATGGTAAATTTGTTCCTGTATCAGGTAGATTCAAGGACTATATTGCTGTACCTAAAAGTAATGGATATCAGTCAATACATACCACAATAATATATTCTGAAAATCAAAATGTAGAAATACAAATTAGAACCAAGGTTATGCATGAAATAGCAGAAGAAGGTGTAGCTGCACATTGGAAATATAAGGAAAAGAAAACTAAAGATAAGAATGAAAAATATTATCAAGCAGTTAAAAAAATAATATATGGTAATTTTGCACAAAAAGTTACAGATGAAGTTTTAAATGAAACCATATTTGTATTTACACCTAAAGGGGATGTTATGGAATTAGTTAATAATTCGACAGCTCTAGATTTTGCATTTCAAGTTCATACACAAATAGGATATAGGACTATAGGTGCTAAGATAAATGATAAAATAGTTCCCTTAGATCAAAAATTAGAAAATGGTGATAAGGTTGAAATATTAACTTCTAAAGCTACTAATGGACCCGGAAAAGATTGGATTAATATGGTCAATAATAACAGTTCTAAGGTGAAAATAAAGAAGTGGTTTAAAGATTTAGAATTTGAAAATAAGGTTAAAGAGGGACAAGAATTATTAGAAAATGAATTCGCAAAAATAGGACTTAAATTTAAAGAATTAGAAGAAGATAAAATTGTTTATCTATACATGAAAAAATATAATATTCCAAATATAGAAAATTTATACTATAAATTTGCAACAAATAGTTTGAATTTAAATAATTTTATTCAAAAATTTAAACCTAAAACTGAAGAAATAGACTATGAAAATATTCTTGAAGAAGCAAAAGATAATGCTAATAAATATGCAGATAAAAATGAAAATATGATGGGCGTTAAAATTTCAGGTTCAGATAATACAATGTTTGTTTTTGCAAAATGTTGTAATCCTTTGCCAGGAGTTGAAATTGGTGGTTATGTAACAAATGTAAAGGGTATTATTATACATAATAAGACTTGCCCAAATCTTAAAAGATTAATAAAAAAAGATCCAAATAGAGAAATAGAAGTTTATTGGGATGAAAAATTATTAGAAAATTCAAATTGCAGATATGAATATTCTTTTTTAATAAAATCTCTTAATAGAGAAGGTTTGTTATATGATATTATGCGAATAATTAATGAACATAAGTTAGATATAATAAATATGAATACAAAGATAAAAGAGAAAAATGGTCAAAGCTATGCAATTATGGATATTAGAATACTGATAAAAAACAAAGAAAATTTTGAAAAATTAAAAAAGAATTTACTTTCAATGAAAGATGTAATAGATATAATATAGGAGGAATATGTTACCAATAAAATATGAAATACAATATAAGAATGGAAATGCTAGAGCTGGGATTATACATACACCACATGGTGATATAGAAACCCCTATATTTATGCCGGTGGGAACACAAGCAACAGTAAAGACTATGACACCAGAAGAATTAGAAGAAATAGGTGCACAAATTATACTAGGAAATACTTATCACTTACATTTAAGACCTACAGATGAATTGATAAATGATTTTGGAGGCTTACATAAATTTATGAATTGGAATAAACCAATACTTACTGATAGTGGAGGGTTTCAAATATTTAGTTTAGCACTTAGAAGAAAATTAACAGAAGAAGGAGCATATTTTAGCTCACATTTAGATGGTTCGAAGCATTTTATCAGTCCAGAAAAATCTATAGAAATACAAAATAATTTAGGATCTGATATAATGATGGTTTTAGATGAATGTCCTCCTGGTTTAGCTACTAGGGAATATTTACAACCTTCTATAGATAGAACAATTAGATGGGCTAGAAGATGTATAGTAGCAAATAAGAATAAAGATAAGCAAGGCTTATTCGCAATAGTTCAAGGTGGAATTTATGAAGATTTAAGAGATTATTGTCTTGATGAATTATATAAAAATAATGAAGATTTTTCAGGTTATGCTATTGGTGGACTTGCAGTTGGTGAACCAACAAAAGATATGTATAGAATTTTAAAACATATTACACCAAAATTACCAAGTGATAAACCAAGATATTTAATGGGAGTTGGAGAACCCCTAGATATGTTGGAAGCTATAGAACATGGAGTAGATATGATGGATTGTGTACATCCATCAAGAATTGGAAGACATGGTACAGTATTTACAAAATATGGAAGATTGGTAATAAAGAATGAAAAATATTCTCGTGATCCAAGACCACTTGATGTTGCGGACAATTATGTATGTAGAAATTATACAAGGGCATATATAAGACATTTATTTAAAACAAATGAAATTTTAGGACAAAGATTAGCAACTTACCATAATTTATGGTTTTTATTGAATCTAGTTAAAGAAGCTAGAGAAGCAATAAAAGAAAATAGATATAAGGAATTCAAAGAAGAATTTATTTCAAATTATACAATGGGTTTAAACAGTGAATGGATAAAACCAATTAAGAAAGGAAGTGTAAAATGATAGACAATAATTTATTGCAAAAATTTGAACAAAAATTCAATGAAAATTCAATTAACAATATCATTAAAAATGCAATAGCTAATGTAGGAATTAATGATACAAGTATAGTTAAAGAAGTATTAAATAAGCATACATTTGAATTTTCTACAGAAACTAAAAAAGGTGAAATAACAAATCAAAAAAGATCAGGAAGATGTTGGATGTTTTCAGCATTAAATGTATTAAGAGTTGGAACAATGGAAAAATTAAATGTTGAAACATTTGAATTTTCACAAGCATATTTACAATTTTATGATAAATTAGAAAAGGCTAATACATTTTTACATTACATAATTGAAACAAAAGATTTGCCTATAACAGATAGATTAGTTGCACATATTATGTATGGTGGTGCTGAAGATGGAGGATATTGGAATTTCTTTGTAGGACTTGCAACAAAATATGGAGTTGTACCGAAAGAAGTTATGCCAGAAACATATCACTCATCAGATACAGCAATTTTAAATGAAGTATTAGATTTAAGATTAAAAAAAGCAGCTTGTTTAATTAGAAAGAGTAAAACTATAGAAGAAGCTGAAAAAATAAAGGAAGATGCTCTATATCAAGTATACAATATTTGTGTAAAAGCACTAGGTTTACCACCTAAAAAATTCACTTATGAATATAGAGATAAGGATAAGAAATTTGTTAGAATTTCTGATATAACACCAAAGGAATTTATGGAAAAATATGCACAAGATGATCTTTTAGCAAAGGTAGAATTGGTACAAGATCCTAGAGAAGAAAATGAAAAAGGTAGACTATATCAAATACCATATACATGTTCAGTATTAGAACATGGACCATATACTTTCTTGAATGTAACTTTGGATGAATTAAAGAAGGCAACTATAGCTTCAATCAAAGATGGAGCACCTGTTTGGTTTGGTTGTGATGTTGGAAGATTCAGCGATAGAAAAAAAGGTATATTAGATAGCGATTTATATGACTATAATAATACATTGACAGAATTAGGAGAATTTTCAAAGAAAGATAGATTAGTAAATTATTCAGCATATATGACTCATGCTATGACCTTTGTTGGTGTTGATCTTGATGAAAATTCTAAACCTTTAATGTGGGAAGTAGAAAATAGCTGGGGAGATGAAGTAGGTAAAAAAGGTATTTTCTCAATGTCTGATAAGTGGTTTGATGACCATAATTATTCCGTTGTTGTTGATAAAAAATACATATCAGAAGAATTTAAATCTGGTTTTGATAAAGATGTGATTGTTTTAGACTATTTTGATCCTTTAGCATAAAAATATGGTATAATACTATTGGTACGAAAATATACAAATAGGAGATGATCGTCTTGGTTAAATTAGGGATAATAGGTGCAGGTGCTGTAGGTTTTGCAGTCGGATATACCGCAGCTAGATTAGGTATAGTTGATGATATTAAATATTGTGATATCAATGAAACAAAAGCAAATGCTCAAGCGATGGATATAGAAGATGCTAATAAGTATTATCCGCATAGTGTTAAAATGAGTGCTGGAACTTATGAAGATATGGCTGATAGAGATATAGTAGTTCTAGCTACTGGAGATTTGTCTGGAATAAGAGATAGACTATTAGAATGGGTAAAATTTAAAGATGCAACAAGAGATTATGTTAAAAAAATAGTTTCTAGTGGATTTAAAGGATTCTTTATAGTAGTTTCAAATCCTTGTGATCTTATGGCATATCTTGTGTATAAGACAAGTGGATTCCCACAAGAAAAAGTTATAGGTGCAGGAACAGCATTAGATACAGCAAGACTTAATACTACTTTGGCAAATATTCTTAATATAGATCCTAAGAAAGTTAGAGGAGTTGTATTAGGAGAACATGGTGAAAGTCAATTTGTAGCTTGGTCTAATATATTTGTTGAAAATATGACTTTGGAAGAATATTTAAAACAAAATCCAAAAGAATTTTCAAGAGATTTTGTAGAAAATAAGGTTCGTGAAAGAGCATGGAGAGTTATTGATGGAAAACAACATACACAATGTGGTATAGGATCAACAGTATGTGATTTAATAACAGCGATTACTCAAGATAAAAAAGATATTATCTTGGTTTCAACTTTGTTGAACAAAGAATATGGTTTAAAGGATATTTATTTGTCAACACCATGTATAATTGGAAAAAATGGAGTTGAAAAAATTCTTGAATTAAAATTAAATGATGAAGAAATGAATAAATTAAAAAATTCTGAAAAGGTTTTGAAAGAAAATAGAGAAAAATTCTAAAATAGGCTGACTCAATAAAAGAGTCAGCTTTTTATAACTCTTTTACTAAACCGGGTTATAAAAATATTGAAATACTTTTTAAAATTTAATATAATAAAATATATGATGATTTTAGGAGGAAAAATGAAAGTTTTAACAATAGGTGAACCCTTGGTAGTTTTTGCTTCCATGGATTTAGATAAGAGTTTATCGCAAGCACAACATTTTACAAAATATATAGCTGGAGCAGAATTGAATGTTGCAATAGGTTTGTCAAGATTAGGGCATGAAGTTAGTTATATAAGTCAAGTTGGAAAAGACTTTATTGGAGAATATATTATAAATGAAGTTAAAGAATTTGGAATAGATAATAAATATATCAATGTTGATAAAAGATATAGAACTGGATTTTATTTTAAAGAATATGTTAGCAATAATGATCCAGGGATAGAATATTATAGAAAAAATTCAGCAGCTAGCAAATATGATATTTCATTATTGGACAAAATAGATTTTTCAAAAATAGATTTAATACATTTGACAGGAATTTTTGCAGGTATATCTAAAGAAGCTGAAAAAATAGCAAATAAGCTTACTGATATAGCAAAAGAAAAAAATATTTTACTTAGTTTTGACCCTAATTTAAGAGAAAGTCTTTGGGAAAGTGAAGAATATATGTTAAAAACAATAAATAGTTTATCTTTAAAGGCAAGTATATTACTTCCGGGCTTAAAAGAAGCAAGAAAATTGACAGGTCTTAATAAGGTGGAAGAAATATTTGAATACTATTTTAAAAATAGCGATACATTGAAAATTGTTATTATAAAAGACGGATCTAAAACTGTTTATGTTAAAGAAAGAGGTAAAGCTATTGAAAAATTTGAAACATATAAAGTGAAAAATGTAATAGATACCGTAGGTGCAGGAGATGGCTTTGCAGTTGGAATAATTTCAGGTGTTATTGAAAATTTAGATATACACTCTTGTGTTAAAAGAGCTTGTGCAATAGGTGCTATGGCTGTACAAGTTCATGGTGATAATGAAGGCTATCCTAATAGAAAACAACTTGAAAATTTTATTGTAAAGCATAAATAAAAAGCAAACAATTATAAAAAGAAAATAGACTTAATTTGTTTATTTTCTTTTTCTTTATTTAAACAATAATCGAATTTAGCTTAAAATATTTGAAACATAAATAAAATTAATAATAGCATAAAAAAAATATATAGTTGAAATTGTTGACAAATAAGGACTTGAAGTATATCATTATACATAACATTAAGTATGTATAGGAGGACATATATGAAAAAAACATTTTTATTTCTTGCATCGCTTATTACTTGTGCAGGTTTTGCACATGAAGGCTATGTAAAAACAGGTATAAAAATAGAACCTGAATTTGCTCCTGTTGTTAAAGACGAAGAAAAAAATATTGATGAAATTAATTTCTTATATAGTAAAACATTATATGAAGCAAATTTATTAGATTTCAATATGAAATTTAAGGAATATGGTCTTGATTTTGGAGGATCAATTAAATCAAAAAGAAGTAATGCTAGACTAAATGATTGGGATAATGATAAAAAACATTCTAAAGATGATAAAAATCATGATAAAAATCACGATTTGATGTCTAAGTTTTATTTATCATATACTTCACCAGAATTTTTTGGCTTGAAATCAAAGTCAAAGATAGAATATTATCCAGATAAAGATATGTTCAAAAAAGATAATAAAACAGTATCAGAATATGTTGAAGATGAACAAAAGCAAATAGCTGGAAATATCCTATTTGATACAAATTTGAGTGGAAAGATTAATAAGAAAGTTAATTTTGACGCAAATATAAAGTATAAAGCTAATCAATTAGATACTTTTGATAAGGATGAAGCTTACTTTAAATATGATGTTAAGGCTGATGGAGATGTAAATGATAAGTTTAATCTATCTGGTAAATATGATTTTACTTGTGATTTGAATTTTGGTTCAAAGCCTTTTGACACATTTAAAACTGAATTACCAGAATATCCAGATTTTTGGGATAAAAATTATGTAAAAAGAATAGAACATAATCTTAATTTTGAAACAACTTATAAGGTTGATAAAAAGACAAATTTAAAATTCAGTTTTGATAATAACATGTTGCACTATTTCCAAAAAGGCAGCAAGGAAAAAACAAAAGTAAGAAATATATATAGTTTAATAACACCAAATGTAAAATTTGCTTATGAAAAAGAATTGAACAATGGACTTAAATTAGGACCTGAACTTGAAGTAGAATCTCAAATTAGAGAAGCTAAATTTTATACAAGAGATTCAAAACTAATGCCAAATAAAGGAATGTGGGCTAATTTAAAACAAGGTTTAAATTTAAAATTAGATTATGATAAAGATGGTATAAAATATGAAGGAAGATATGGTTATAGATTTGACCTAACAACTCAACCATTTTTGACTAATTTAAAGAATGCAAAGCATAATTTAAAAAGTGAAACAAAATTGAGTGTAAAAAAAGAATTTAATAAAAATACTAAGTTAGAAGGTAAAATTGAAAATAAATTTGAAATACCAATTATACATAAATATTTAGGTGTTACAAATACCAAATTAGATGCAGATATTAAGGTAAATCATAAAATTAATGACAAGTTAAATCTTGAATTTGTTGCAAAAAATAAGCTAGATTTAACATCAGAAAAAACTGTAATTGGTGCAGATAATTATACTGAAAATTTAAAATTGAATGCTACATTAAATTATGATCCTATAAAAAATTTAAATTTGAAAACAACTTTAGGTTTTGAAAATAAGATGAAATTTAATGTTAATTTAAATCAAGATAGAAAAGAAGTAGGAAAGTCAATTATAACTATTCATAGAAAACATACTCCATTTATATTTAATGGAAAATCAGATTTTCAATATATAATTAATAGATTTACAGCTAATACCACATTAAGTTATGAAAAGAAATTAAATGATAAATTAACAATAAAACCTAGTGTAGATCTTAATACAAAATTAGAATTATTTGCTTTAAGAAATAATGTATTAACTACATATGGTTTGAATAAAAAAGCTTCTAATCTTGTAAAACCAGAAATATCTGACTATAGAAATATTAAATATAATGTTGGAGGAAGTATTGAACTTAATCCTAGCATTGAATTAAAATATAAATTTATAGAAAAATTAATATTGAGTACAAGTTTTGGAACAAAGTTAAAATTTGAAAGAAAAGTAATAAATCCAATACAAAAAGAAGGAAGACCAGATAAAAATTCATTTGATTATATAGAAAAAAGTTTTGGATTTAGAAGTTTAAGTCCAACTGTAAAACTAAACTTGGAATATAGATGGTAGGAGGAAAACATGAAGATTAAAAAAAGTATATTAATATCGCTAGGTTTAATGTCATTAGTTTCTTGTGGAACTCTTGATAAAGAATTGTTAAAACCAAAGGAAGCAAACAGCTTAATTTATAACGGGCCTACCGATTTTATAGCAGCAAGAGTAAGTTCTGATTATGATGATATGTCTAAGATAAAGGCAAAAGATTTCACATATAATGGAAACTATTTTTACAAAGGTGAAAAGATAAATATAACTGGAGATAATGCATATATAAATGATCAAGTTAAAATATTATGTATGTATACAGCTAATCCAACAAAGATTGTAGATAAAGATGATACAAAATATAAAAATGTTGAAGGAAAATACAAAGTTGAAGAAAAAGATGGTAAAAAAATTGTAACATTCTTAGATCAATTAGCAGTATTTGTTAGATTAGAAGATAATGATGGAAAAACTCGAGATCTTCAATTAAATCAAGTTGCAAAAATAAAAGAATTGCCAGAACCAGAAGATGGTGTAAGATATAAAGATTTGAAAAAAGGATCTGATAATGGAAGAGTTAGACATACAGTATTAACATACAATGGTGGATTTACTGATGAATTCAAGAAAGATAAAGACGGTAAAATTGTACCATTTAATTACTCTATGTACTTTGGAGCAGATAAATATCACGATGAAGATGATGTTATAGGTAGAAAAAAAGTTAAGGTTAAAACATATACAAATGGTGATGAATCAAGTATAAAAGAAGTATATGTAGATTTTGGAACAAAATTAAGTGACTTTAGAGATAACTATGGGGAATTATTAAGTAATTTAGACAAGCAAACTTTGAAATTTTCTGAAGATGGTAAAAGTGTTACTGGAGGATTTAATCCAGAATTAGTAGAAAAAATTACAAAATATGAAAAAGAAAAAGACCCTAATACTAAATTACAATTTGTAACTGAAATTTTAGATAATAATAAAAATGTAGTTGGTAAACATGATGTTGTAAGAAAAATAGTTAAGGATGGAGTTGTAATTTTTGAAAAGAAAGAAAAAGCTTATGTTGCTTTTCCTGGAACAACAGTAGGTGTAGTTGATGGAACTTTCTTTGATGCTTCTCCAGAAGTTGAAGCAAGAATGGTAAGATACTTGCCAAAAGAAACAGACAGTTCTCCAGCTCCTGATCCTAAGGACAAAGGTTTGAGAAGAGAACATGGAGTTACAGTTATAGGATCAATGATAGATGAACTTTCATTAGGAAATTCATATACATTAAGAGCAGTTCTATATAGCCATGATACTGTTAAAAAACAATTATTAACACCTATTTTATTTAAAGAAACACCTACCCATAAATTAAGTGTTATAGACTATGACGATCAATTAAATCCATTAAAAGAAAAATTCCTAGAATTAAAGAAAATTTTAGTTATGTTAGTAGGTAAAGATAATAAGGTTGCAGCACCTAAAATAGCTAAATTAGAAGGAAAAATAAGGGAAGCAGCAGTAAGATCAATAGAACTTTATACTCAATATCGTTTAGCTAACTTGGAAGATGAGGATTTAAAAGAAGGTATATATGAACAACAATTTGAAAGTTATGCAAAAGAAAAGAAATTTGATAAGAAAAGTTCACGTAAATTCTGTAAAGACTATCCAAAAGAATATGAAGCATTTAAAAAGAAAATGGTAGCAGAGTATAGTAAATTTGAGGAAACTTTAAAAGAAGATGAAAAGCCAATTAAAGTTCCTGAAGAAAACCCTTGGGGACCCTCTTTTACACCAGAGCAAAAAAAGGATCAAGAAGAAAAGCAAAAAGAAAGTACTAAAAGAAGATTGATAAGAATAGAAAAAATGAGGGTAAAAAATAATAAAGAGTTATTAGAAAAATATAATGAGATGTATCCTCTATATGAAGAAATGATAAATATTCCTGAAACTGAAAAATTAGGATATACAGATTTACATTTTGCAACTGTTGCAATAGGTGACAAAGATACTGGATCCTTAACTAGAAATTCTGGTAAATATATAGCTAGAATGCTTGAAGAAAATAAAAATATTAAGGCTATTAATATGTCATATGGTAGTGATAAAACTATAGATGACTATTTAGATATTAAAAATATGAGCCTTGAAGATAAGAAAAAAGCAGTAGAAGCATATAATACAAATCCAGACTTTAGAACAGCTGTTAAAATTTGGTTACATAAATTAGATAAAATGTATCTTAAAAATTATAGTGACGATGAAGCAGGAGAATTAGGTATACCTAATATGGTAGATTATTTTAATTCAAGAGATAAGATAGATTTAGATGATTACCAAAAATTACTTGATTTGAGAATGTTAAGTATTAAAAATGCATTTAATTCAATTTCACAAGAATTAACTAATGCTAATAATGATGTACTATTCGTTGTTGCTGCATCTAATAGTAGAAATAATAGTGATAGTACAGATGTTGATTTAGTACACTTTAATGAAAATGGAAAGAAAACTCTATATCAAGACCCAAATAAAAAATATTCTAATACCTTTGCTGATAGACCATTGTATTTAGAAGAAATGGAAAAAGAAAAGGCTAAAGAAGAAGGTAGAGAATATAAATATGATCCAGGATATAGAAAAAATATCATAAGTGTAGTTGGATTAGGACCTGCAGAACTTACAAGTACTTTCTCAGAAGATGATATATCACCATTATATAGATTAAATGCATCTAATGGTGTATTTATGATGAGATTAAAAATGTTCGCAGCAGGAATGTTAGACTATTATCAAACTTTAAAAGAATTAAAGAAGAATGTAGAAAAGAATCCTTCTAAATATCCAAGAGGCTTTGTAGATGAAATAAATGCTGAAATAAGAAGTATAGATAATGTGGTAGCTTTGGGAGATCCAAAAAATTATGAAAAAGATCCACTAGGTAGACCTATTTCAAATGTAGTAAAAGATCCTGATGGAAGACGAAATGTATTTTCATTCTCAAGAGCAGGTAGAGCAAAATTATGGTCAGTAGCAGCAATAGGAAATTATGCATATACTAAGAAATTTACTGAAGAAGATAAGAAATATAATAAAGATTTTGATTTTAATGGAAGACGGGATGATGACTATATAACAAATAATCACTATTATGGATCAAATCCAATAATAGCAGGGTCAAGTTTTGCAGCACCAAGAGTTACAGCTATAGCTGGAGAAGTTGGTACTAAATTCCCTTGGATGACAGCTCATCAAATAAAACAAACTATATTCACTTCAGCTACTGATGACTTTAGAAAAAATAGTGACGGTGAATGGGTAGGTAAATATGGTGTTGATGATGTAATTGGTTGGGGTATTGTTAATAAAGAAATGGCTCTATTAGGACCTGGAAGATTTGTTAAAGCCTTGACTATGGAAACAGGAGATAAGGACTTCGTTGCAGACATACCATATGGAACTTATGAATTCCAAAATTTAAAAATAGATGGTGGATTTAATAAATATATCTATGCAGGTACTAGAGAAAAAGAAAGTAATTTAAAATTAAATGAAGCAAGAATATTGAATCTAGTATCAGGTTTAGATAAAGATTATGTTTTATCTGATAAATTTGATAAAGCACCAGAAAATAAGAATTTGATGGATACTTTAATGAAATTAGGATATAAGAAAGAACAAATCTATAATGAATTCTTACCTAAATTTGAAAAATATTGGAATACTTTAGATGAAAAAGAAAAAGATTTATTCGTAGATTCAGGTTTGGAAAAGAAAGGTAATGGTACTTTAATAATAAGAGGTGCTGGAGAATTTAAAGCACCAACAACTGTAAAAGAAGGAACTTTAGTTTTAAGTGGAGGTTATGCATCACCAATAACAGTAAGTGAAAATGCAAAATTAAAATTAGATATGCGAACTTTAGAATATATATATTTCTCAATATATAATGGTAATGTTCCATATACTTCTAGTATAACAGCTGATATTACTAATAAGGGAGAATTGTACTCATATTCAGAATCAGATAGAATTAATGCAAAATATGTACCTTATTCAACTTCTAAAACTAAGATAGCAACTTTTGCAAAATTAAGTATTGATGAATTAGATTTATCAAAAACAGATTTATTTGATTTTGACATATTTAGAAAAAAAGGTGTTGCAATATTTAATAATTTAATACAATTAAAACCTGGTGAAACATTTAAAGAAGGTGAAGAACAAAAGAGTGAAAAATCAATATTAGAAGTAAAGAAACTTGACAAAAAACAATTATATAAAGTTAAATTAGGAACAACAAGTATAACACCTTATGTTGATTTAGTAATTGAAAAACATGATATTGATAAAGATAAAGATCATGTTATGTTAGAAGCTAAATTAGTAAGAAAAGTAGTAAATCCTGAAAGTATGAAAACAGTTAATAAAATAATGGCTAAACTTAAAAAAGATAAAGATTTAGTAAAATTAAATGATACTTCATGGTTTACAATTGAAGATGAAGAAAAAATCGATAATAAGGCAATGGTAAATTCAGAATTACTAGGTTATGAATTAGTAGATCTAAAAAATAGTAAAATAAATGAAAGATTGGTTACTAAAGGTAAGGCAAATAAATTTGATGTATACTTTAATGTTATAAATCAAACTAAATTTAAATTAAGTAAAGAATCAGGAGATAAGAGAATCTTTACAAATGGATTTAATTTAGGCTTTGATTATACAACAAAACATAATACAATAGGTTTAGGCTTTAATTATACAAATAATATTTTACAAGATTATAAAATACCTCTTAAGCTTGAATATGGTGTAAAACAAGAATATATACAAGGTAAGGCAAGTGCAAATAATTTTGGTTTAAGTTTTTATGATAAATTTGACTATAATAATGGATATGTATCAGGAATATTAGGAATAGATTATCTTGATAAACAGGTTATCAAAGTTATCATAGACAAAGGAACAAAAGAAGAAAAAGAAACAAAAGAAATAAATTCAAGTGATTTAGTAGCTAATATTAATCTTGAAGGTGGATATAAGTTCAATTTACCTAAAAATGTATCAATAGAACCTTTTGTAGGAACTAACTTTATAACTTATTTACGTGGTGGTTTTGATGAAAATACAGAATTAGGTTATGAAAGTGATCCTGAAGTTAATTTTAAAGCTAATATGACATTAGGAGCTAGAGTTAGAGCACAATTGTCTGAAACATTTAATTTAGGTGGATTTATGTCATATACTAAATATTTAACAAATCCAACATTGAAATTAAAGGCAGATTTAAAGGAATATAATTTCCAAAATGAAATTGAAGGATTGAAATTAGAAGATAATTATGTAAAATACGGTGTTGATTTAAGAGCTAAGGCAAAAGATAATATTGAAATAAATGTGTCATATCAAGGAAAGAATCTTAAAACACATGGAGTAAGTGCTGGAGTTAAATTTGAATTTTAATAGGGGGAAAAATATGAAAAAAATATTAATAAGCCTAGCTGCACTTATGAGTGTAACAACTATGGCAAAAAAATTACCAGTAAATATACAAGTTGGAATATCTACAGGATATGATAGTATAACTATAAAGCATGAAGATTTTACAAAAGTAGGTTTGGGTAATATTATAAAAGGTGATTATAAAAGTAATGCGATAACAACAGGAATTAATTTTGATGTAACATATCCATTAAATTTCAAAAAAATAAAATTAAATGTTGGTATGGGTGTAACAGGTGTAGTAACAAAGCCGATACAAGATAATATTTCATTAGGAAAAAATGAAAGTAAATCTTTCAATAATAGCAAACAAGAAAAAGAAAAATATGAAGAAATGGAAAAAGGTTTTGATGAAATCTTTGATAAAAAAGCCGATAAGGCAATTTCTGTTATTGATGCTAGTAATGAAAAAGTTAGTAAGACAGCTCTTGCAAATAATATGCAAGCATCCATTAATACAGCAAATGCTAATGTCAACAATGCAGAAAAAATAAAAGCTAAAGTTGAAAAAGATAAAGAAGGCACTATAAATGAAATTAATGAAGGAATAAAAGAATTCGAAGAAAGTATTACAAAAAAAAGAGATAATATTTCGAAAATAAACAAAGAAATTAATGAAACTTTATTTTTTGTTAATAAAAAAGAAGAAGTTATAAAAGTTATTAAAAAAACTAGCAAACAACTCTTAATTTTATTGATGCTTAATAGGTACGATATTCCAGCTTTTAAAGGGGAAAAATTTGAAGAAATTATTAAAGTATATGATACTGTTAAAGAAAAATTAGATCGTATTTCCGACGAGGAATATGACCTTAAAGATTATGAAAGAACATTAGAAAAAATTAAACAAGATCTTGCTATTGCTAAAAATCCTGATGAAGAAATAAAGAAATACAAGGCGGAATTGAGTAAATTGCAAGATATACAAGATAAATTAAGAATTGATGCCAATAAAGCTGGTAAAGAATATGAGGCATATAATGAAGAATATAAGAAATTAACTAAGGAACAAAATGAACAACTTGAAAAACTTAGCGAAAAGGATAAGAAATTTTATAAGCAATTTACAATTATTTATAATAATTTCAATGCAAAAAGAAGAGTGTTTGAATTATTGAACTCAAGTAGTATCTATGGTGTAAAAACTTATGGTATAGCTGAAATTGAGTATGGAATTACAAAGGATGTATCAGTTTTATTTAATACAAAATTAGGTTTATCAATTACTAATAATCAATTAGCAGATGTAGTTAAGAAGTTGGAAAAAGAAAAAGTACTTATTAATTATGATGATGTATATATTTCACCATATAAATTTAAACCTTATATTGTAAAACCAGTTATCGGTTTTGGAATTGGAGCAAAATATAAGAATGCTGTTATTGAACTTGGTACAGGATTAAATACAGGACTTGCAACTCTTAAAGTTGCTGTACAATTTTAAAGAAAAAAGGAGATGCTTTTGCATCTTCTTTTATTTATAGATAAAAATTGAATAAAATGATATAATAGCATATATAATTATCAAAGAAAGAGGGATGAAAATGAAAATACTAATAACAGGGGGAGCCGGTTTTATAGGTTCACATATAGTAGAAAAATTTTCAAAAGAAGGACATGAAGTTGTTGTTGTAGATAACTTAAGTTCTGGAACACTAGATAATATAAAGGGATTAAAAAATGTAAAGTTTTATAAATTTGATATAAGAGATAAAGCTTTAATAAAAATATTCAAAGATGAAAAACCAGATTTAGTGTACAATGAAGCTGCACAAATTAGTGTTGGTTATTCTATAAAAGACCCATATACAGATGCAGATATAAACTTATTAGGTTTAATAAATGTATTGAATTGTTGTGTTGAGGTTAAAGTAAAAAAATTTATAACTGCTTCATCAGCAGCAGTATATGGAGTGCCTAAAAGCTCAGTATCTTATGAAACAGATGATTTGCAAGCACTATCATTTTATGGACTTACAAAATTAACAAGTGAAAAATATGTAAAGCTATATCATGACTTATATAAACTACCATATGTAATTTTAAGATATTCTAATGTTTTTGGTCCAAGACAATCAAGCGAAGGAGAAGCTGGAGTTGTTGCAATATTTAGTTCTGCAATGCAAGCTAATCGTGATATATATATTGATGGTGATGGAGAACAAACAAGAGATTTTATTTATGTAAAAGATGTTGCAAATGCAAATTATTTGGTTGGAATAGAAAATGTAGAAAATGAAATTTTTAATGTATCAAATAATGGGAAAATTAGTATAAATGACTTATTTTTAGCAATGAAAAAAGCGTTTGGTTATAAAAAGTCTGCAATACATAGAGAAAAAAGAGTGGGAGATATTAGAGATAGTAGATTATCAAATGCTTTATTAAAAAGTAAAACAAGTTTTGAAGCAAAATATTCAATACAAGAAGGCTTAGAAGAATATGCTAGGAGTTTAGGATGTATCTAAAAGGTATAGAAATTAATGGCTTTAAATCCTTTTCAGAAAAAGTTAATATAGATTTTACAAAGGGATTAACAGCTATAGTTGGACCAAATGGAAGTGGTAAAAGTAATATTTTGGATGCAGTTTTATGGGTGTTAGGTGAACAAAGCTATAAGTCTATTAGAGCAAAAGATAGTCAAGATGTAATTTTTTCTGGTGGTAAGAATAAAAAGGCAAGAAGTAATGCTTCTGTAAGTCTTTATATAGATAATGAGGATAGATATATAGATTATGACAATGATGAGCTTGTAATTACAAGAAGTATAAATAGAAGTGGTGAAAATCAATATATTTTAAATGGAAAAAAAACCAGACTGAAAGATATTAATAATATGTTGATGGACACTGGTATAGGTAAACAGGCATACTCAGTAATTGGTCAAGGTAAAGTAGACAGAATAATATCTTCTTCTTCAACAGAACTTAGAAATATTATAGATGAAGCAGCCGGTATAAAAAAAGCAAAGATAGAAAAGGAAGAAGCATTTAAGAAGTTAATTTCTGTTGAAAATGAAGTCGAAAAAATTGAGTTTGTCGAAGAAGATCTAGAAAAAAGAGTAGAAGAATTAGAAAGTCAATCAAAACAAGCCAGAAAGTATAAAGCATATATTAAACAAATAAATATTATGAAATATATGATATATTCTTACTATATTAACACATATTCTTCTGAAAAAGAAAATTTAAATGGAGAACAAACAAAATTAAAAAATAATATAGAAGAATTAAGTGAAAAATTAGAGGTATATACTGAAAAAATAAAAGAAAATAGTGAGAATAAAGAGCAAGTAGATAAGCAATTAGAAGAATATTTAAGTAAAAATAATAAAAATTCTGAACAATTAGAAGAACTTAATGAAAAGTATAGGGCTTATATAAATAAAAAGGCTAACTTTGAAGCTGAAGTTAAGAATAAAGAAGAAAATAAGGAAAAACTTAAGATTAAGATTTCTGAAATTGGAGCTATAGTTGAAGAAAATAAGTCAGAACTTAAACAAATATCAACTTTAATAAATTCTTCTGAAAAAGACTTAAAAGAGTATGAAAAGCTTTTAAAAGATAAAAAAATAAAAAAAGAAAATTTAGAAAAAACATTAAAAAAATGCGAAGAAAGAAATAAAAAATTTGAAGTTGATAAATTAAGACTTGAGATGTCTATAGATGATGCTATAAAAAGAATAAAATCGGCTGAAGATAAATTAAAACAAGTAAAAAAAGAAAAAGAAGAAGCTTTACATAAAAAAGTTGAAATAGATAAAGATATAGATTTAGAGAAAAAATATAATGAGCTTCAAATTGAGTTGAAAAATAAACAATCTGAGGAAGAAAAATTAGTTAAGGAAAAGAATATATTAAAAGCTAATTATGAAAATTTACTTACTAAATATGAAGTTTTAGATAGTAATATTAAAAATTTCAAATTATTAAATAATTCTGTGCAATTCATACAAAAGTATTCAAAAAATGATGAAAAAGTTTATGGACCTTTAGTGAATATGCTAGATGTTGAAGAAAAATATCACTTAGCAATTACAACTATAGCTGGATATAGTTTAAATGATATAGTGGTAGAAGATAGTGAAGTTGCAAATAAATATATTAAATTATTAAAAGCAAATAAAGTTGGAACAGCTTCATTTTTACCAATTAAATCATTAATTAAAAGAAATTTAGTTGATGATGGATATAACTATGCAAGAAAATTAGTAAGAAATAAAAGTGGAATAGAAAAGATTTCTTCTGTAATAGATTATATTTTTGCAAATTCAATAATAGTAGATAATATTGAAGAAGGTTTGAAAATATCAAAAATTAAGCGTGAAAAAATAGTTAGTATAGCAGGAGATGTTATTTCATCAACAGGAAGAATTACTGGAGGTTATGTAACAAAGAAAATTGATGAAACATTAAAAAGAACGACTCAACTAAAAAAAATAAAGGAAGACCTAGAAATTACAAATAAAAATTTAAATAGTAAAGTTGAGAACTATAAAGAACTATTGAAAGAAATTGAAAATATAAAACGCCAATTAAATCAAAATAAAGTAGAATTAGATGAGTATTTACATAAGAAAAAGAACCTAGAAAGAGAATTACAAACATATACTTATGAAATAAATGAAAATGAAGAATTTGTAAGAACTAAAAAAGAAGATATTTTATCTAACAAAGAAATTATCAAACAAATAAATATAGATATTATTGAAAATAATGAAAAAGAAGAAGAAGCTAAAAAAAGTTTAGATAATTTAAATAATGAAGAAGAAAATGAAGAAGAAATTTCAAGACTTAGAATAGAATTAGCAGTGCAAAAAGAAAAATATAGTAATATAGACAAGGTATATAAGAATAATATGCAAAATTCTAAGCAACTTGAAGAAGAATATTTAAGCTTAGAAAATTTTATAGAAAAAAAGGATGAGAATTATAATTCTATAAATGAAGAAATAGAAAATATTAAGTTTAATATTGGTAATATACAAAAAGAAACTATAATTTCAAAAGATGAAATTAGTCATTTAACTAAATATAATATGCAATTATCAAAAGAATATAAGGAATTAATTGAAGAAAAAACTAAGTCTGAAATAGAAAGAAATAAATTAAGCAATATTTCTACTAATATTGAAGAAAAAGTTGAAAGACTGGAACAAGAATTAGAAAAGATTGATACTAAGAAAAAAGAATTGCTAGCAGATGAAGCCGAAATAAAGAAAGCAGAAAATTACAAAGAAAATATAGATCTGCAACAGGTTAAGCTTTTTGAAAGACAGGTAAATCTTAATGAAAAAAGTCTTCAAGAATTAGGGGATGTTAATTTATCTGCAATAAAGGAATATGAAGAAGAAAATAAAAGACTTGAAACTTTGAAAAATGAAAAGTTTGATCTTTTGAGAGCAAAAGAAACAATTGAAAAATTAATATCAGATATAAATATAGATATAATAGAAAAATTTTCTGAAAGTGTTAAAGAAATAGGCAAAAATTTTGAATATATGTGTAAGGAATTATTGCATGGAGCAAGGGGTAAGTTAAAAATACAAGATGAAGAAAATTTGATTGAAACTGGACTTGAGTTAAGTGTTAAATATAAAAATAAACCAGAACAAACACTTAGTCTTTTATCTGGTGGGGAAAAATCAATGTTGGCAGTAGCCTTTATAATTTCAATTTTTATGTTTAAACCTGCACCTTTTACTTTTTTTGATGAAGTAGAAGCGGCTCTTGATGAAAGCAATACTAAGAAATTAGTAGAATTACTCAAAAAATTTACATATTCGCAATTTATTATGATAACTCATAATAAAGAAACTATGAAAGGAGCAGATAAACTATATGGAGTAACAATGAATAAAGAAGTTGGAGAATCTCTATTAGTTTCTGTAGATATATAAAATGAAAAAAATTTTTATTTTATTTTTCATATCCTTTGTATCTTTTTCAAATTATGTTGAAAAATATGCAAATAGCGATATAGAAAATGTAGTTTTTTCTGAAGCATATGCTAAATATGCTTCAAAATCAGATAATTATGTTGTCGTCCAAAAAAGTGTTTATGCCAAGGTTAAAGCTTCTGAAAAAGCAAAAAATATTTTTAAAATCCCTGTTAATTCTAAGGTGGAATTATTAGCCTTGTGTGAAAATAATGGTAAATTATGGTATGAAATAAAATATAAAAATAAAATTGGATATATTTTAAAGAAAAGTGCCATACAAAGAAAGTTTTGCTTTGAAAATGGTATAAATGAGGCAGAAGAAATAACAAAATTTTTAGAAAAATTTAAAGATAATTTAAGAGTTGTTGATTGTTATAGACCTCTTAATTTACAAAAAAATACTAAAAAAGATAAATTTGGAAATTCTGGAAATCAAAGTATAATATCGTATACTAGCGATAAAAAACAAATTTTTAATTTGCAAGATAGAACAATTTTAGCACTTGTTTCTAGTAATGAAAAAGACTATAATATTATAGTTGATAAGTACCCTAAATTACTATTATCAAAAAAATATGCAGCTAATTTAAAAAAAATTAGCCTAGGAGAAGTTAGAAAATTTATTTATGTTGATAGAAAAAATCAAAATCAATTTGTTTTTGAAAAAGATCCTAAAACAAATAAATATATAATTTTATCAGCAGGTTTTGTAACCACTGGGAAAAATAGTAAATATGGCTTTGAAACACCTTATGGTAACTTTTTGGTAGCTATTAGTAAACCAGTTATGACTTACACTTCAGATATAGACACAACAAAAATAATAGGTGATGCTAAAAGAGCAATTCGTTTCTCAGGTGGAGCATATATACATGGAATACCTTCATTGTATGAACCAAAGGAAAATAGAAGTAGTAGAATAGCATATACACAAACAAAACTTGGGACTTATCCTTTATCGCATAAATGTGTTAGAAATCATGATGAAGTTATGAAAAAGTTGTATGAATGGGTTGGAGTAAGTTATATAAACAAAAATGGACATAGAACCCCAAAAGAACCAGTAATAGTTATAGTTAGATAAAATAGGAGGGAAAATAAAATGGAAGAATTTATGAAAAAATATGAGGAGTGGCTTAACTATAAAGATCTTGATAAGGATCTAAAAGAACAATTAGAAGAAATTAAAAATGATAAAGATGAAATTAAAGATAGATTTTATCAAGAATTGAAATTTGGAACAGCTGGTTTGAGAGGAAAATTAGGAGCTGGTACTAATAGAATGAATAGATTAGTTATAGCAAGAGCTACAAAAGCCTTAGCAGAAGTCATAATTGAAGAAGGTAAAGAAGCTATGGAAAAAGGAATAGTTTTTGCACATGACTGTAGAATAATGTCTCCAGAATTTGCAAGAGAAGCGGCTTTAATAATGGCAAGTGCAGGAATTAAAACATATCTATTTGAAAATTTAAGACCTACACCTGAATTATCATTTGCTGTTAGATATTTAAAATGTACTTCAGGAGTTAATATTACAGCTTCACATAATCCAAAGATATATAATGGTTATAAGGTATATTGGACAGAAGGTTCTCAAATAAAAGACAAAATAGCAAATCGTGTATTAGATAAAATGGCTCATATAGATCTTTTCAAAGATTATAAAACATTAAGCTTTGATGAAGCAGTTAAAAGTGGTAAATTAACTATAATAGGTGAGAAAGTAGATAGAGCATATTATGAAAAAGTAAAAGAACAATCATTGAGGGCAGATTCTGAAATAGATAAATCACTAAGAATAGTTTATACTCCTTTAAATGGTGCAGGATATAAGGCTGTTAGAACAGTTCTAGCTGAAAAAGGTTATGAAAATGTATTTGTTGTAAAAGAACAAGAAAATCCTGATGGACATTTCCCAACTATAGCTTATCCAAATCCAGAATTTGTTGAAGTTTTTGAATATGCTAATAAATTATGCGAAAAAGTAAAAGGAGATATTATAATAGCAACAGATCCAGATTCAGATAGATTAGCTATAGAAGTTGTACATGAAGGTAAAATTATTCCAATAAATGGAAACCAAGCAGGAGTTTTATTGATTAATTATCTATTGTCAACTATGAGTGAAAAAGGACTTATGCCTAAAAATCCTGTAATAGTTAAATCAATAGTAACAGGAGAAATGGGAAGACCTATTTGTGAAAAATATGGTGTAGAATTAATAAATGTTTTAACTGGATTTAAGAATATCTGTGAATTATCTAATAGATATGCTGTTACAAAAGAAAAGACTTATGTTTTAGGATATGAAGAAAGTGTTGGATATAATGTTGGAACTTTTGTAAGAGATAAAGATGGTGTTACATCAGCTGTTATGTTTGCTGAAATGGCTGCATATTATAAAAAACAAGGTAAAACTTTATACACTGTATTAGAAGATTTATTTAAAGAATTTGGATATTATAAAGAAAAAGGTATTTCAATAGTTCTTGAAGGAGAAGAAGGACAAAAGAGAATAGCTAGAATGATGAAAGAATTTAGAAAATTATATCCAAAAGAAATAAGTGGAGTTAAAGCAGTAGAAACTACTGATTACTTAGAAGGAATTGTTACAAACTTACAAAATTCAAAAGAAGAACCTACAAATTGTGAAAAAACAAATGCATTTAAGGTAACTTATGAAGATGGAAGCTGGTATACATTAAGACCTTCTGGAACAGAACCTAAGATTAAATATTATCTATATGTAAATGATAAATCAGAAAGTGTAGCACAAAATAAATTGGAAACTTTTGAAAAAGTAGTATTGGAAGTAGTAAATGGAATTGAATAATAAGAATATAAAAAAGATATTTTTATCTGCTCTTATAGGGTTTGTATTTGCTATACTAAGCTTTGGAGTATTAAAAATTATTGGTGGATACAAAGTTGAAACTACAATGTATGTTAATGATAAATATTTAAAAGAAATGAATGAGGACGCAAAATATATATTGAGTTCTTTGAATTATTTAGATTATTTAAAAGATAGCTCAAAATTAATAAATAAGCTATTTAATAAAACAGATGAATATAGTTTAACAAAGGCTCTTTTAGTTGAAAAACCTGGAGAAGATTCAACAGTTAAATTAACATTTCAAACAAAGGATAAAATTGATGCTATAGCATTTTCAAAAGAATATGCAAAATTAGCAAATGAATATATTTTATCTTGGAAAACTAAATATTTTACAGAAATGGTTAATAATTTAACAAGACAGTATAATGAACTTAATACTAAAACAAATATAATGGAATATAGAGATGCTTTAGCAGATTCAACAATTTCAAAATTAGTAAGTTATAAGCAAATAAAAGAAGATCAAAGTTCTATTATAACAATAACAAATTATAGAATAAAAAGTAGATATAATAAAAAATTAATTTGTTTAGTAATGTTCTTATTGGGGGCTTCGTTACCTATGATATATGAAACATATATAAAAAAGATATTAAAATAATAATAGCTTAGCTTTCATTTTAATGAAAGCTAGGCTTTATTTTAATTGACAAAAACCTTAAGCTTATGCTAGAATATATCTAAAAAGGTGTCTAAATAGATTGGTGTTTGGTGACTATAAGTTTTGCACTGAGTTTAGATACTAAAAAAACCAAATAGGAGGAAGAAAATGGCTGTAATAAGCATGACACAATTATTAGAAGCAGGTGCACACTTTGGGCATCAAGCAAAGAGATGGAATCCTAAAATGAAACCATATATCTACGCAGAAAGAAATGGTATACACATTTTAGATTTAAAACAAACTTTAACAATGACAGAAAAGGCTTATGATTTTGTAAGAGAAATCGCAAGTGAAGGTGGTAAAGTTTTATTTGTTGGAACTAAGAAACAAGCACAAGATGCTGTAAAAGATGAAGCATTAAGATGTGGTGGTTTCTATGTAAATCAAAGATGGTTAGGTGGACTTTTAACTAATCTACAAACTATCAAATCAAGAGTTAAAAGATTAAATGAATTAGAAGAAATGGATGCAAGTGGAGAACTTGACACAGCATATACTAAGAAAGAAGCAAGCTTATTAAGAAAAGAATTAGCAAAACTTGAAAAAAATGTTGGTGGAATAAAGGGTATGTCAAAATTACCAGCTGCTTTATTTGTAGTTGACATTAAAAAAGAATTCTTAGCATTACAAGAAGCTGCAAAATTAGGAATACCAGTAATAGCATTAATAGATACTAATGTAGATCCAGACTTAGTAACTTACAAAATACCAGCAAATGATGATGCTATAAGATCAGTTGCCTTATTTGCTTCAGTAATTGCAAATGCAGTTATAGAAGGACAAGGAGGAGCTGAAGGTACAGAAACTCTTGAAGAAACAGAAGAAGTAAAAGAAGAAACTACAACTCTTTCAGAAGATGAAGTTATGGAGGAAATGTAATGGAAATAAAGGCAAGTTTAGTTAAAGAACTTAGAGAAAGAACAGGAGCAGGAATGCTTGATTGTAAAAAAGCTTTAACTGAAAATGAAGGAAATATAGAAAAAGCAATAGATTGGTTAAGAGAAAAGGGAATTTCAAAAGCTGCAAAGAAATCAGGAAGAGTAGCAGCAGAAGGTTTAGTATTTGCTAGAGTAACTGAAGATCATAAAAAAGCAGTTATATTAGAATTCAATTCAGAAACTGATTTTGTTGCAAAAAATGTAGATTTCAAAGAATTTGGTAACATTTTAACAGAAAGAGCATTAGATACAGAAATTACAACAGTAGAAGAACTTAAAAAATTAGAATTTGGTGGAAAGACTGTTGAAGCTCAATTAACAGAATTAATTGCAAAAATAGGTGAAAATTTAAATTTAAGAAGATTTGAAGTATTAAAAGGTTGTTGTGATACTTTTGTTGTTGACTATATACATATGGGTGGAAAAATCGGTGTTTTAGTTAAGGCAAAGGGAGAAGCTACTGAAGAAAATATTGAAAAGGTAAGAGGAGTTGCAATGCATGTTGCTGCAATGGATCCTAAATTCTTATCTAAAGAACAAGTAAGTTCAGAAGACTTGAAAAGAGAAGAAGAAGTATTAAGAATTCAATTTGCTGAAGAATCAAAAGCAAAAGGTAAGGTAGTAAAGCCTGAAATGCTTGAAAGAATAATATCTGGAAAAATTGGAAAATACTATGAAGAAAATTGTCTAAAACAACAAAAATATGTTAGAGATGATAAAAAAACTGTTTCTGAATTTTTAAAACCAGTTGATGTTGTTGCATATGTAAGATACAAAGTTGGTGAAGGTATAGAAAAGAAAGAAGAAGATTTCGCTGCAGAAGTAGCTGCACAAATTGCAGGAAAATAACAGGTTATATAAAGGAGTTTTCTTAAACTCCTTTTTTTAAAAGAGGTAATTATGAAATATAGAAGAATATTGCTAAAATTGAGTGGAGAAGCTTTAGCAGGTAAAAAAAATTTTGGCTTTGATGAAGAAGTATTACTAAGTTTTGCAAAACAAATTAAGGAATTGCATGATAATTCTGTTCAAGTTGCCATTGTAATAGGTGGTGGAAATATTTTTAGAGGATTATCAGGAGAAAAATATGGAGTTGATAGAGCAACTGGAGATACTATGGGTATGTTAGCAACAATTATGAATGGTTTGGCACTTCAAAATTTTATAGAAAGTTTAGGAGTTCCAACTAGAGTATTGACATCTATTAGTATGCCAGAAATTGCAGAACCATATATAAGAAGAAGAGCAATTAGACATTTAGAAAAAGGAAGAATTGTAATTTTTTCAGCCGGTACAGGTATGCCATATTTCACAACAGATTCAGGTGGTGCAATAAGGGCAATTGAAATACATGCAGATATTTTAGCAAAGGGAACAAAGGTTGACGGAATATATGATAAAGATCCTTTAAAATATAGCGATGCTAAAAAATACGAAGAAGTTAGTTATGAAGAAGCAATTGTAAAAAATTTAAAGGTTATGGATGCAACAGCCCTTTCATTGTGTAAAGAAAATAATATGCCTATAATTGTTTTCGATGCCTTATCAGAAGGAAATATGTTGAAATTAGTTAAGGGTGAAAAAATAGGTACTATAGTAAAATAAATAGGAGGAAATATGATAGAGAATCTTTTATTAGAAACTGAAGATAAGATGTTAAAAGCTGTAGAAGCGACTAAGGTTAAATTTTCACATGTTAGAGCAGGAAGAGCAAATGTTTCAATGATAGATGGTGTTAAAGTTGATTATTTTGGACAAATGACACCTTTAAATCAAGTTGGAACAATTTCAACACCTGAAAGCAGACTTATTGTGATAGATCCTTGGGACAAATCTTTAATACCAATTATAGAAAAAGAAATATTAAAAGCTAATTTAGGATTTACACCTTCAAATGATGGAAGAGTTATTAGATTAGTTTTACCAGAATTAACAGAAGATAGAAGAAAAGAATATGTAAAAATAGTAAAAAAAGATTCAGAAGATGGAAAAGTAGCTATTAGAAATATTAGAAAAGATGCAAATACTCAATTGAAAAAATTTGAAAAAAATAGTGAAATAACAGAAGATGAATTAAAAAATGCGGAAACTAAAGTTCAAAAATTAACAGATAAATATGTTGGTTTAATTGATGAAATATTAGCTAAAAAAGAAAAAGAATTATTAAGCATATAGAGGAAAAATTATGATATTAGATAGATTTTTCAATTTTTTTAGAGTTAGTAAAAAATTAGCAATAGATTTGGGAACTTCAAATGTTTTAATTTATGATAGACAAAGAAAAAAAATTGTCTTAAATGAGCCATCTGTAATTGTTAGAGATAAAAAGACTAATAAAATAATTGCAGTTGGAAAAGAAGCAAGAGAAATGCTAGGTAAAAATCCCGATGTAATAAAAGTTATTAAGCCATTGAAAGATGGTGTAATTTCTGATGATAATTCTGCAAGAGATATGTTGACTGAATTTATGAAAAAGGTTTATGGTGTTTCTATATTCAAACCAGATATAATGATTTGTATTCCAATTGAAGTTAATACAGTAGATAAAAGAGCTTTATTTGAATCTGTAAGTGGTGCAAAAAGAATATACCTTATAGAAGAAGGAAGAGCAGCTATAATAGGTTCTGGCGTCAATATTTCCCTACCTATGGGAAGTATGGTTATAGATATAGGTGGAGGTTCTACCGATATAGCGATATTATCACTTAATGAAATAGTTGTGAGCAAATCAATAAAAATGGCAGGTAATACTTTAGATCAAGATATTATAAGATATGTTAAGACAAATTTAAACTTGGTTATTGGTGATAGAACTGCTGAAAAGATAAAAAAAGAATTGGCAACAGCTATTAAAGTTCCAGAAGATAAAAATGCTGTTTTACCAATAAGGGGTAGATCTTTAACTACGAATACACCATATGTGCTTGAAATAACTGCTAATCAAGTGCAAGAAGCTATAGGTAGAACAATTGAATCTATGGTAGATAGTGTTAAAGAAGTGCTAAGTAAATGCCCACCTGAATTAGCAGCAGATATATTAGATAATGGTATAGTATTAACAGGTGGAGGAGCATTAATAAAAAATTTGGATAAATATATAGAAGAAAGAACAAAAGTTCCTGTAAAAATAGCAGATAAACCATTGGAATCAGTTGTTGTTGGTGCAGGTTTAGCATTTGATAATAAGGTATTATTAAAAACTTTACTAATGAGGGAAAATTAATGAAAATAAAAAAAATAAATAAAAAGGCAATTACACCTACTTATGGTACTAAGTTTTCAGCAGGAGCAGACTTATATGCTTGTTGCGATGAAACAATTATTATAAAACCATTTGAAACAAAATTAATTCATACAGGAATTTGTATGGAAATTAAAGAAACTTTAGTAGGTTTGGTTTTTGCAAGAAGTGGTTTAGCTACAAAAAAAGGTTTAGCACCAGCTAATAAAGTTGGAGTTATAGATAGTGATTATAGGGGAGAAATTATGGTTCCTTTATATAATCAAACAAATGAAATTAAAGAAATAAAACATGGAGAAAGAATAGCACAAATAATATTTATGCCATATATTCAAGAAGAATTTATTGAAGTTGAGGAATTATCAGAAACATTAAGAGGTGAAGGTGGCTTTGGAAGTACAGGAAGATAAAGTATTAGTTTGGCTTTTATTCTGTCTATCAATATTACTAGGTGTTTCATATATAGCTTCAATGGCCATAATGTTAGTAATAGTGGCTTATTCTTTATATAAAAGATATAATTTAAAATTTAAATCTATATATATATTATTCCTTTTAAATATACTAGTATGTGTATGTTACAAAAATTATCTTGGAATTGCAACTAATATAGCACTGATAGTATTTTTTTATCTAAGTGATATTAGTAATTTGTTAAATTTTTCTGTGATAGTTAAATACTCGGCTATAATGGGCTTAATTGAAATAATTTTTTCATTGTTATTAAATCATAGAGCAGGAATTTATAGTTTTTTTAATCCAAATTATTATGGAGCTTATTTAGCTTTATTAATATTAGCATATAGTTTTAAAAAATATGATAGAAAATATTTAGTGGTATTTATAATAGCACTAATATTAACAGGTTCTAGATTTGCAGTAATTGCTTTGGTTATTACATATACTCTTAGTATATTTTTCAAAAATAGGACATTAGGAATAAGTTCTATTGTAATAGCTTTAATATATTTTTATTTGGTATATAAGGGAATACTACCCTTCGTTAGATCTGATACTATTAGTACCTATCTTGACTTACGATTGTGGATATATCAATTAGGAATAAAAGCTATAAAGACTGGTATATATTTTGGACATGGACCAACATATTTTTACGAATACTCAAAGCATGTATATCCGCATACACATAATATTTTAATTGAGTTTATACTAAGTTTTGGTATTTTAGGTTTGATTTATGTAATTTATGTATTAAGACATATAAGATTAAATAAAAAAAGATTATTATTATTAGTGTTGGTACTTATACATGGTCTAGCAGATTATACTATTTTTTGGCCTCAAACAGCCTTATTATTTTTAATGTTATTTAATAGTGAGGGAAAAAAAGATGTATCAAGTTGCTCAAGTAAAATTAAATGAAAATATACTTAATTTTAAAGAAAATATTGAATATGAAGATGAAGCTTCTCTTTCACATGAAAAAATAAGAAGTGAAGTTAATGAAATTTTATCTAAAAATTGTATGGAAAATTTAGCATATTTATCTAGTGTGCTTACTACATCATATGAAAATAAAACAGAAGTAAAATTAAGTATGAAATATGAAGTTACAAAACAACAATATATTAGAGGGATGAAAAAATTAAACGACTGGATAAAAGAAAATATAAAAGACGGAATGACAGATTATGAAAAAGTAAAACTTATACATGATTATATTGCAAATAAAGCAGAATACATAACTAGTTCAAAAGAGTATAATGTTTATACATGGCTTAGTATTCTAATAGGTAAAGGTGGAGTATGTGATGCATATTCTAATTTATTTTATGAAATGTGTAGAAAAGCAAATTTAGAAGTGAGAATATTAAGTAATAAAGATCATTCTTGGAATAAGGTCAAAGTAGACGGAGTTTGGTATAATGTTGATGTAACTTGGGATGATCCTATTGAAAATTCCGAATTTAATTATATATATTTTTTAAGAAGTGATAGTTTCATTGCTAAAAGTAGAAAAAAACCTAGTGAAAATTTTGAAAAAGCATATAAAGATTATCCTAGGTCAAAAATTAAATATACAAATGGCGAAGGTTTAATAGAAAATATTGAAGATTTAAAAAAAGCATTAAAAGAAAAAATTTCTAAACAAAGAGAATTTAAAATATTTTATGATGGTGTCATAGATGGAGAAACAATATTTGATGTAATAAGAAAAACTATTGGAGATAATAAAGTATATAATGTAAATATTGTAGATGATAAATTTGGAAAGATGATTTATATAAATATCAAATAAAAAAAAGCGATTATGATTTTTATTCATAATCGCTTTTTTAATTATATAAATGCTTCTACAATATATCTAAGTACAAATATTATTGCTAATATATACATTACAAGTGAAACTTGTTTTCCTTTTCCAGTTATGAATTTTATAACAGTATATGAGATTATACCAAATACAATACCATTTGCAATAGAATATGATAAAGGCATCATAATAATTGCAAGGAAAGCAGGTAAACCTTCTGTAAAGTCATTAAAATCAATTTTAACAACATTACTTATCATAAATAAACCAACTACTATAAGTGCTGATGCTGTTGCACAAGAAGGTATTATAGAAAAAATTGGTTCAAATATTAATGATACTAAGAATAAAATAGCTGTAACAAGAGCAGTTAATCCAGTTCTACCACCTTCAGCAACTCCTGTAGCACTTTCAACAAAAGTTGTAACTGTTGAAGTACCAAGAATAGAACCTACAGTAGTACCAATAGCGTCTGAAAATAATGCTTGTCTTGCTCTTGGAAGTTCTCCTTTTTCATTTAGCATGTCAGCTTTAGAAGCAACTCCTACTAAAGTTCCAACTGTATCAAATAAATCAACGAATAAAAATGCAAATACAGCAACTAACATGTTAAATGTAAAAATATTTTTAAAATCAAATTTGAAAAATACTGGTTCTATACTAGAAGGTAGACCGATTATGTGACTAGGAACTTTTGCAACATGTAAAGGAATTGCAATTAGTGTAGTAATAAGCATACCAAGTAAGATACCACCTGGTATTTTTTTAATCATTAAGAAAAGTGTAATGAAGATTCCAAAGATAGTAAGTAAAGCTTCAGCACTTGTTAAATTTCCTAAAGTTAAAGGTATACCTTTACCAACTGTAACTAAACCAGATTGGAATAAACCTATGAAGGCTATGAATAGTCCAATACCAGCACTAACAGCATTTTTTAGTGATAAAGGAATGGCATTTACAATTTTTTCACGAATATTTGAAAAAGTTAATATTATAAATATAATACCTTCAATTAAAACTGCAGTTAAAGCAAATTGCCAACTTAAACCTTTACCAAGAACTATAGTATATGCAAAGTATGCATTAAGCCCCATACCTGGTGCAAGTGCAAAAGGATAATTTGCAGTTAAAGCCATAATTACAGTTGCAATAAATGCTGAAATAGCTGTAGCAGTAAATACTGCTCCCTTATCCATACCAGTTTCAGATAAAATAGTTGGATTTACAATTAAAATGTAAGCCATTGTCATAAAAGTTGTAATACCTGCTAAAATTTCAATTTTAACAGAAGATGAATTTTCTTTAAGTTTAAAGAAATTTTCTAAAAATGTTCTCATAAATAATCCTCCTCAAGATCATTTTTAAAAAAATAACTTAAAAGGAAACTTGTTCACAAAAAATACAAAGCCTAGAAGGTAGGCTCCAAGTGAAACCTACCTCCTAGGCTTTTATCCTTTAGGTGTAATGCAATATTTTGCACCTGTGTCGCTCGGTCTAATGAACCCTAGACACACTTTCTCTTTTAAGTTATTTTTTTTGTCTTTGTGCTTAGATAATAGCAGAAATTAAGAAAAATGTCAAATATTTAATTTCTTTAATATCTAGTTAAAATATGGTATAATAATTAATAAAACAACGAAAGAGTGAAATAATGGGAAATAGATATAAAAAGAAAAATAGGAAAAAAATAATAATATTAGTAATAGTTATTATTATTTTCTTCTTTATAAGAAAAAAAATAGTAAATGGATATACTATTATAGTAGAAAAAGTTAATTTCAATTTTGTAAAATATAAAAGAAGCATGTATAAGGATGCTATAAATTTTAAGCAAAAAATTGACATAGTTTCAAATTCTGATAAATATATTGAAGATTATAAAAAACTTCAAGAAAATTATCAAAGGGCTGAATTGAATTTGAATCAAATGGAAATGTTAAAAGAAGAAAATAATCAATTAAGAAACACACTGAATTTAAAAGAAAATTTGCCATTTGATACTGAAATTGCTGAAGTAATATTGGCGGATTATAAAGATGAAGGGCTTATATATATCTCTAAGGGTAGAAATGATGGACTTGCATTAAATCAAGTTGTAATATATGATGGAACTATGATAGGTAAGATTACAAAATTGGAAAATACATATTCTGAAGTTAGTCTTTTAACAAACAGAGATTTAAAGATAAGTGCTATAATAAATGATGAAGATCCCGTTATTTTAAGAGGAAATGGAAATGGTACTTTTTCTGTGAAAAACTATAATAAAGAAATAGATATAGATAAAAATAATATGTTTTCTATTAAAACTTCAGGAATAAGTGATACCATTTTGAAAGATATAAATATTGGAGCATATTATGTTAAAAATAGGGATTTATTTAAACAAACAAGGGAGTTAATATTTAGACCAAATTATAATTATTCAAAAATAAAAATAGTATTAATAGTAAAAGGGGGTAAAAAATAATGAAAAAATATTTATTAATTTTATTTTTTTCAATTATAAGTTTTTCTAATTTTTTAAGTACATCATTTAATGCAAGAATACATGAAATAAGTGGAAATAGAGAAAAAGTTTATCTTTTAAAATATAGTCCTAATTTTATAGAAGTAAAGGTTGAATTTCCTAATACGAATAAAGGTGAAATATATACATACAAAAATGGTAAAAAATATATATATTTTCCTAAGTTAAAACAAACAGTAGAACAAAGTATATCTAATTCAGACAATGATTTATTTAAAATGTTAAATGAAATGAAAAAAATAAATAAAAGTTGCACAAAGAATAATAAAACTTATTATGTTAAAAATGGTAAAATTGAAAAAATAAGTACAAAAACTTATACTGTAAATTTTGAATATGTAAATGAAAAGCCTAGAAAAATAACAATAGTTAGTGGAAAAGATCATGTGGAATTTTTATGGACATATTAAAAGACGAAGCAATAGTCTTAAAAAGAAAATTCTATAATGAAGATAATATATTTGTTAGTATATTTTCAAAAGAATATGGAAAAGTAACCTGTTTAGCTTATGGGATAAGAAAAAGCAAAAAAAAAGAGTTATATGCTCTTAATCCAACAAATTATATTTCTTTTGAAATAAATAAGAAGGGGATAAATAGCATTTTAAAAGATTTTTATTTGCTTGAGAATTTTTCAAAAATTTATTCTAGTATTGAAAAAGTTCAAATATCTATATATATAGTTTATGTACTCGACAAAGTTCTTGAATATACACAATGTGAAAAAGATTTGTATGATGATATAAAAAAAATATATAAATTTTTGAATGAAGTAGATAATAAATTCTTTTTGAATCAAGAATATCAAGATAAATTCTTATATAGATTTTTAAAAAGACTTTGTTTAGATTTAGGAATATATGATGATAGTATAATTAAAAATATTAGTGTAGCTAGAGAAAAAGTTAAGATATTTGAAAGATATTTATCAGCATATTTTGATATAGAAATAGACTATAATAAAATAATAAAAAGGAGTATATATGAAAAAAATTAGTGAATATTTAAAGGTACAAAGTATAGACTTAGATTTAAAGTCAAAAGATAAAAAAGCTATTTTAAAAGAATTGTTTGAAAAATTAGAAAATTGTAAAGAAGTTACAAACAAGGAAAAATGCTATGAAGATTTATTAGAAAGAGAAAAACTTGGAAGTACAGGTATAGGTGAAGGTTTTGCTATACCACATGCAAAATCAACAGGTGTTAGTGAATTGATTATGACAGTCGGTATTTCAAAAGAACCAATTGAATATGAAGCTGTAGATGGAAAACCAGTTAACATATTTTTCATGTTTTTATCACCAAATGAATTATCACAAGAATATTTAATATTGTTAGCTAAAATTTCAAGATACATAAGAGAAAATAATTTTAAGACACAATTACTTAATGCTAAAACACAAGAAGATATAGTTCAAATATTAAATTCAAAGGATGAATAGAATATGAGATGTATTTTTTGTAAGTATGAAGATACAAGTGTAGTAGATTCAAGGTTGATAGATAATAATAAAATTAAAAGAAGAAGAGAATGTAAAAAGTGTAAAAAAAGATTTAATACTTATGAAGAAGTTGAACAACAACCTATACTTGTTATAAAAAAGGACGGAAGTACACAACCATTTTCAAAAAATAAGATATATAATAGTATAACTAGAGCCTTAATAAAAAGAAATATTAAACCTGAATGTATACAAGATTTAGTTTTAGATATAGAAAATGAAATAAGGGAAGGTTATTCTAAGGGGATAAATAGTAAAAAAATTGGAGAAATAATTTTAAAAAAATTATTGCTAATAGATGAAGTTGCCTATGTGCGTTTTGCATCAGTATATAATAAATTTGATAATTTAGATAGTTTTATTGAAATAATAAATAAAATAAAAAAGGAAAAGGAAGAATAAAATGAATAGTAAATTATGGAAAATGTATCTTTATATATTCGTGTGTTTTTTTGCTATATTTTTATTATTTCCTTTTTTTAAGAAACAATATTTAATAAGAGTTGAAAATCAAAAGACAAAAGTTTTAAAACAGCAAATAGAGGAACAGAAGAAGAAAAAATTAAATTTGGAAAAAGCCATAAAAGAAAATGAAGATACTGGAAATATAGAAAAAATAGCAAGAGATAATTTGAATATGTCAGAAGAAAATGAAAGAATTTATAAATTTGTAGATAAGAAAGAGGATAAAAATGGAGAAAATTGATGATATATTAGAAAAAGTTTCAGAACAAAAATTAGATGAACAGCAAGAAAAAAGTGTATTTCGTTTAGAAAAATCTTATTATATTAAGTCGCTTATTTTAATAGTCGTTTTAGTTTTTGTTATTTTTACAGAAATATATAAATTTTCTAGAAAGCCTTTGCTTCAAATTATAATAATTGTATTAGTAATATTATATTTAGCTTTTTATATTTATAAATTATTTAAATACAAATTAGTAATTGATAATAATATCTTAAGCTATGGTAAAACGAAAATTAATTTAAAAGAAATTAAAAGTGTAAAGCTTATGAGAACTCATGTTGGCGGTACAAAATACGATAATTGCTTAGCACTAGTAGATAATAAAAATGAAAGATATATAATAAGGCTTAATATTTCAAATAAATATTTATTTATAGCAAAAATATCAAAAATTACAAAAAAGAAAGTAGAAAAATAAAATGGTTGAACTATTTATAGCATATAGACATATAAAAGAAAGAAAATTTCAGACAATAATTTCAATTATTGCAGTAGCATTAGCATTAATAGTTTTCGTTGTTTCATTGACCATATCAAATGGTTTAAAAGAAAATATGCTAAATTCTTTATTGTCTTTAAGTCCACATATAAGTGTTACATATACACCTAAAAAAGAAGGAGACTATAAAAAGATAATTGAAGAAATAAAAGAAAAAGGAGCAGAAACAACCGTATCTAATGTATATATTCAAGGTTTTGTTAAATATAATGAGAATAATTATACTCCTATTATTAGGGCAACACAAATAGATAAATTAAATTTGCATATTGTAAAAAAAATATCAAATAGTGGTCAGGATTATGCATACATAGGTCAAGAAATGGCAAATGGTATGAAACTTAATTTGGGCGATGAAATAAATGTAATTTCATTAAATGGTCGTGAAATTAGAGTTAAGATAATAGGTTTTTTTAGAACGGGATATTTAGAATATGATAGCAATTTAGTTTTATTACCATTAGAAACAGGGCAAATATTAGAAGAAACTGGAGATAATATTAATAGCTTAGATGTTAGGGTTAAAAATCCAGGAGATATTAAAAAACTTAATAAATTAAAAGAAAATATAAATTCAATTAATGGGGATATAAAAGCAATAACTTGGGCTGATGAAAATCAAAATTTATTAGCTGCAGTTCATTTTGAAGAATTTATACTTATTTTAATATTAAGTATGCTAGTATTAATATCAAGTTTCATAGTATCAATAATTTTAAATATATTGATAAGGGAAAAAACAAGTGATATAGGAATATTAAAAGCCTGTGGATATACTAAGAAACAAATTTTACATATTTTTGTTACTGAAGGTCTCATACTAGGTTTAAGTGGTATAGTAATTTCAATAATTTTATCACCTATTTGTTTAAAGATTATTCAATATATTTCTTCAAATTATTTAGTAAAGACCTATTATATTACAAAATTACCTATTAAAATGGACTTTTTAGAATTAACTTTAGTTTATTTTATAGCATTTATAATAATATTATTAGCATCATATATACCAGCTAAAAAAGCTGCTAAATTAGATGTTACGGAGGCGATAAAATTTAACTTATGAAGATATTAAAATTAGAAAATGTAACAAAGAGATATAAAACTAAGGTAGAGAATTTAACAATATTGAGCAATATAAATTTAGAGATTTCTGAGGGAGATCTTGTTTCAATACAAGGAAAATCAGGGAGTGGTAAAACAACCTTACTTAATTTGATAGGTTTATTGGATACAAAATATGAAGGTAAGATAGACTATATAAATCATATTAATGAAAAAAATTTAGAAAAGATTAGAGCGAAAAATGTAGGATTTGTTTTTCAATTTCATTATTTATTGCCAGAATTTACAGCACTTGAAAATGTAATGTTACCTGCCTTGGCATTGAAAGAAAAAGAAAAAGTTGAAATAGAAAAAAGAGCGAAAGAACTATTAGAAGTAGTAGGTTTAAAAGATAGACTTAATTTTTATCCGTCAGAATTATCTGGTGGACAAAAGCAAAGGGTAGCTATTGCAAGAGCATTAATTAATCAACCAAAAATAATATTAGCAGATGAACCAACGGGTAATTTGGATGATGAAAATAGTCAAAAAATAAATAACTTATTTATAAAACTAAATAAGGAAGAAAAACAAACTATAATATTGGTTACACATAGTACAGAATTAGCCAATATTGCAGATAAAAAGTACGTATTGCATAATAAAGACTTAATTTTAAAAACAGAGTAGTATTGTAATTTTATATTATTAGCATTATAATATATTATATGTGAATGAAAGGAGTGTTATTACTATGAATATAATAGTAAGTGGACAACATCTTAAATTAACAGATGCTTTAAGAGAATATGCAATTATGAAATGCAGAAAAGTTGAAAAATACTTTGATGGTATTAATGAAATTAAACTTAATTTGGCTGTAGATGATACAAAATCTGAAGGGCCAATTCACAGTGCGTGTGCAACAATGTATTTAGCAGGTAAAACAATAAGAATTGAAGCTGAAGACAAGAGTCTTTATTCAGCAATTGATGAAATGCTAGATAAAATGATAAGACAAGTAAAAAAATATAAAGATATGAAAGCGGACAAAAAATAATTAAAATGTAAAATCATCTTGACATAATATAGAAAAAGCTTTATACTAAGTTAGAATGATTACAAGATTGTAATCATTACAAATAAATAAAAGGAGATTTTTATATGGAAAAGACATTAAATTTATTTCTTGCAGATCTTGCAACTTTGGCTAAAAAAGTTCAAAATTTTCATTGGAATATAAAAGGAAAAAGCTTTTTTTCAATTCATGAACAATTAGATAAAATGTATAGTGATTTAAATGAAGTAGTAGATGAAGTAGCAGAAAGAATTTTAGCATTAAATGGTAGACCTTTATCTACAATGAAGAGTTATCTTGAAAATTCAAAAATAAATGAAGGTGAAAATAAGGATATAACTATTGATGAAGCTTTGAAAAAGTTAATAGAAGATTATCAATATATCGTAGATGAAGCTAAACAAGTTAAAATAAAAGCAGATGAAAGTGATGACTTTGGAACTTCAGCTATGATGGATGAATACATAATAAGATATGAAAAATTATTATGGATGTTAAGAAGTATAGAATATTAAAAATAATAGGTCTCAAATTTTGAGACCTATTTTATTTTCATAATCTTATTTGTAATAGCTGAAATTAATTTATTAGGAATAAAAGGAATAATTTTAATTGCAATATAATTAAGAACACCAGGTATTATCAGTTCTTTATTTTTCAATAAACCATAATATGCTGTAATAGCTACATCTTTTGCCTGCATAGAAAAAATATTTGAAAATATTTTAGGCTTTTTAATAAAATCTTTTGTAAAATTAGTCTTTGTTGGACCCGGACAAAGACAACAAATTCGTATATTCTTCTTTTTTCTCATTTCATATCTTAATGCCCTTGTGAAAGATAAAGTATAAGCCTTTGTTGCATAATAAACAGCCATTAAAGGGCCTGGCATAAAGCCGGCTATAGAAGCTACATTCAATAAGTATATAGGGTCAGTACTTTCTTTAGTTTCATTAAGAAAAAAATGACATAGTTTTGTAAGAGCGATATTGTTAAGTTTAATCATATTTTCTGCTTTTTCTATGTCGGAAAGTATGAATGAATTTAAATCGCCAAAGCCAGCATTATTAATTAAACAATATAGTTGTTTGCCTTGTATCTTTTCTTTTATTTTTTCAATATTAAAGTTATTAGCTAAGTCCATTTCTAAAATATCAATAGTAGCTAATTTGTTTTCAAGTAGCATTTTTGTTCTTTTTAAATTATCTAAATTACTTGAAATTAAAAGTAATTGTATATTTTCACAGGAAAATAATTTAGCAAGTTCTAAACCGATTCCACTTGTTGCACCGGTTATAATACATAATTTTTTCATAAAACACCTCATATAAATTATAATATTTTTTTTAAAAAAAGTAAAAAATAAAAAAAACTATTGAATTATATAAGAAAAAATTATATAATGAAAAAAATGGCGTTGGAGGAAAAGAAAATGGGTATGTTGGATTTTTTAAAAAATAATAATGAAGAAGAACAAACTAATACAACTGAAATCAATAATGAAGATATTTTATATAATGGAGTTAGTATTTTAAAACCAAAATCATATAGTGAAGATTCAAAAAAAATAGCTGAAATGATAAAGGACAATAATTTAGTTGCGTTTAGTTTAGAAAATATGTCAAGAGAAGACGGACAAAGATTAATAGACTACTTAAGTGGAGCAACATTTGTTTTAGGTGGAACAGTTATTGAAATAACAGACAAAGTATTTGCATCAGTACCAAAAGGTGTAACTGTAAGAAATAGCTAAATTAATTATATTGAAGTGGAGCATAAGCTCCATTTTTTGCTATATACTTGAGTATCTTTTTTTTTAAAATAATGATATAATGAAAAGGTTAGAAAAAATAAATAGTGAGGTATATATGTTTATAGATGAAAGTGTAATAACAGTTAAATCTGGTGATGGAGGAGATGGAGCAGCGACTTTTAGAAGAGAAAAATTCGTGCAATTCGGAGGACCAGATGGTGGAGATGGTGGAAAAGGTGGTTCAATTATTTTTTTCGCAGATCCAAATATGAATACTTTATTAAATTTCAAAACAATAAAAAGAATAGAAGCAAAAAATGGTGGTAAAGGAAGTGGAGCTAAATGCTCTGGTAAAAATGGTGAAGATGTAATAATACATGTCCCAGTTGGAACTATGATAAGAGATTATGAAACAAATAAGCTTCTTTTAGATATGAAGAAAAAGAATGAAAGTGTTGTATTTCTTAAAGGTGGAGATGGAGGAAGAGGTAATGTCCACTTTAAAAATTCAATAAGAAAAGCACCTAGAATTTCTGAAAGTGGAAAGTCTGGTATAGAATTAAAAATAAAACTAGAATTGAAATTATTAGCAGATGTAGCTTTAGTTGGTTATCCAAGTGTAGGAAAATCTTCCCTTATTAATAAAGTATCAAATGCTAATTCAAAAGTAGCAGGTTATCATTTTACAACTTTAAAACCTAAATTGGGAATAGTAAAAGTTGACGAAGATAGTTCTTTTGTTATTGCTGATATACCAGGTCTTATTGAAGGAGCACATAAGGGTATAGGTTTAGGTGATAAATTCTTAAAACATATAGAAAGATGTAAATTAATAATACATATAGTTGATATTTCAGAATTAGAAGGAAGAAAAGCTATAGATGATTATAAAAAAATAAATGAAGAATTAAAAAATTATAGTGAAAAATTAGCTGCAAAAAAACAGATAGTAGTTTTAAATAAAATAGATGTACTATATGACAAAACGAAGATACAAGACTTTGAGAAAGCTATAGGACATAAGGTAGAGAAAATTTCTGTGCTAACTAATGAAGGTGTAGCAGAATTAATGAGAAAAGCTTATGACTTATTAAAAGATATAGAAGATGAGGAAATAGAAGAAGTAACGGCTTTAGAAGAAATAATTCCAAATAAAGAAGATTGGATAATAAAGAAAATTGAAGAAAATGCCTATGAATTATCTGGGCAAGTTGTAGATAATGTATTAAATAAATATGTTTTCTTAGGTGATGATGGTATTATACAATTTTTACAAATTATGCGACATATAGGTATGGAAGAAAAGCTTGAAGAGGCTGGTGTAAAAAGAGGAGATACCATAATCATAGAAGGATATGAATTTGAATATGTATAATGCAATAGTTATAGCAGGACCAACTGCTGTTGGTAAAACAGAATTATCAATTAAATTAGCAAAGTTTTTAAATGCACAAATAATATCTTCAGATGCATCACAAGTGTATAAAGGACTTGATATAGGAACAGCTAAAATAAGGGAAGTAGAAAAACAAGGAGTTATACATCATTTAATTGATATTGTTGAACCAAATGAAGAATATAATGCAGGGCTATTCTATAAACAAGCAAATGAAATTTTAAATAAAAATAAAGATAAGATTTTTTTGATAGTTGGAGGAACAGGTCTATATATAGATGCATTGGTAGAAGGCTTAGCACAGCTTCCTGAAATAGATAGAAAAAAAAGAAAAGAATTAGAAGAAAAAAGTCTTGAAGAATTACAAGAAATGCTAACGATAGAAGAAAAAAATAGCATTGATATAAAAAATAAAATTAGAGTTATAAGGAAAATAGAATTAAGAGGCTTAAATTTAAATAAGGTTAAAGCTAATGATAGAAAGTTTCTTAAAATTTTTTTGGAAAGAGATAGAAAAAATTTATACAATAGAATAAATTATAGAGTTGATTGTATGATTAAAGAGGGTCTTTTAGATGAAGCCAAAAAGATATATAATAGATATGGGAATATAAATATAAAAAGTATAGGATACAAGGAATTATTTGAATACTTCGAGGAAAAAATTAGCTTAGAAGAAGCAATAGAAAAAATAAAAATAGCAAGTAGAAGATATGCAAAAAGACAATTTACTTGGTTTAGAGACAAAGGCTATATTAGATATAATATGGATAATAAAAAGATAGATGATATAATAGAAGATATTAGGAGGAACTATGGAAATTAAAAATTATTTATCAGATGAAAGAGTAATATTTGGTATAAAGGCAACAAGCAAGGAAGACATTATAAAAGAATTAGCAAGTTATTTTTTAAATGATAATACTGTTATAGAAAAACAAGATTTTGATACTTTATTAGAAGCTCTATATGAAAGAGAAAATTTATCATCAACAGGCATGCAAGATGGAATTGCAATACCACATGCTAAATCAACAGTAGTAAAAAAAGTTGCTATGTTAGTAGCAATTGATAAGCAAGGAAAAGATTTTGCATCTTTAGATGATGAAAAATCTAAGGTATTCTTTCTTGTAGTAGCACCTGAAGCAACAAAAAGAGAACATTTGGATATATTAACAACTATATCAAAATTATCATTTGAAGAAGAAAAATTAAATAATATTATAAACACTAATGATGCGAAAGAAGTTATTAAAATATTGGAAAGTTTATAAGGAGTTGTAAAAAGTGGATAGAATAATAATAGGAATAGCAGGAGGTACAGGTTCAGGTAAGACAAGTGTTGCTAATTTAATAGTTGAAGATTTAGAAAAATTTGGTTCAAGTGTTGCTTTACTTGAACAAGACTCGTATTACAAAGATCATTTAGAATTAACTTATGAACAAAGAAGAAAATTAAATTATGACCATCCAGATGCAATAGATTTTGAACTTTTAATAAAACATATAAAAGCTCTTAAAAATGGTGAAGATATCGATAAGCCAAAATATGATTTTACAAAACATAAGAGAATGGAAGAAAAAGAACATATAACATCAAAACCAATAATAATAGTTGAAGGTATTCTAATATTGACTTTGGCAAAAATAAGAGATTTATTTGATGTTAAGATTTTTGTTGATACAGATGATGATATTAGATTATTAAGAAGAATTGAAAGAGATATGAATGAGCGTGGAAGAAGCTTTGATAATATCAAAGAACAATATATTAAAACTGTTAAACCTATGCATTTAGAATTTGTAGAACCAGCTAAAAGATATGCAGATATAATAATACCTAGAGGTAAATCAAATAAAGTTGGTATAAAAATGGTTACAAGTAGACTTAAATATTTAATAAAAAAATGAGGCAAAAATGAATGAGATAAAATATGAATTTACTACAGACTATGGTAAATTTGAAATGGTTGAAAAAGCAAAATTTGATAAGAATAAAGCTTATCCTTTATTTTTATCAAAAAAATTAAAGACAATAGAATCAGAAGAAAATGAAGTACAAATTTTATCATATCCTTTGCCAGTTTTAAAAACAAAATCTAAAGAATTAATAGAAAAATTAAAACATATTTGGGATGAAGGATATAAGGATTTTTTAAGCGACATAGATGGAGTATCTAATTATTCTAATTTATATGAATACAAGGGAGAATATTATCTAGTTCTTAGAAATTCTGAATTTAAAATTCAAGATGAATGCAATTTAGTCTTATTCGAAAAAGGTGTTAATTCTTTTGAAGAATTAGGGACTATGGAAATAACTGATAAAATAGCAGAAGATATTTTGGAATTAGATCAAAATTTACAAAGTTGTGGCTCTATAGATTTAATTTTAGAATTAATGGAAGAAAATACAGATATGTGTAAATATATTAATTTTATTAAAAAGAATATTAAAGAAGAAGATATGGATAAATGTTTTTTCTTTGATGAATATATTTATCAATTATTTTCACAAAAATATATGGAAGTTTTAAATGATGTTGCTTGCTATAAGCATGATGGTTATGGCTTAAAAGGTATAGAAAGATTTGTTAATTTTGCGATGAAGGGTGAGTATCATGATGAATGTAAATGTTGTAACGTTTGATTTAGATGGTACATTAGTTAATACTTTGCCTGCAATAGCAAAAGCATTTAATGAAATTTTAAAAAAATATTCATATAAGACTTTTGAAGAAGAAAAATATATGGATTTTATTGGCAAGGGTTTTGGAGTCGTTTTTGATAAAATTAAAATAATAAGAAATATAAAAGAAGAAAAAGAGCAATTTTTAGCAGAAGTTAGATCTTACTATAATGAAAACTATTATAAAGGTATTTATTTGTATGAAGGTATACCGGAATTATTAGATTATTTACAAAAAAAAGGCAAAATTTTGGCTATTATTACTAATAAAGATCAGATAGCGACTTTAAAACATGTGAAGACAATTTTATCAAAATGGAAATTCAAGTATATTTATGGTAATCCTGAAGATAAGTCTTATCCAGCTAAGCCTAATCCTTATGCAATAAATGAAATTTTAAAAGATGGCTATAAAAAAGATGAAATAGTGCATATAGGTGATATGAAAGTAGATTACGACATGGCAAAAAATGCAGGTATAAAGCAAATTCATTGTAAATATGGTTATGAAAAAAAAGCAAGTATATATGAAAATAGTGTTGCTTGTGCAAAAGAAATAATGGAATTGATAAAATGATAAGATATGCAATTAGAAAATTTTGTGATTATTACTTTAGAAAAATTGATAAGCTTTTGGAATTAGAGATTAGTGAACTTTTGTCTACTAAAGAAAAAGAAATTTTTAATAAAATGGACTATTATGATAAATGGCATGGTATGGAAGTTTATAAGAAAATGAAAGATAAAACTTCAGATGAACTTTATTTGAAATTTAGTTTATTACATGATTGCGGGAAACATAGGGCAAGTTTTTTATTAAGAGTTTTGACAAAATTAAATTTTAAAACTCGTTTAAAAGAACATCCAAAAATAGGGTATTTAATGTTAAAAGATATTAATAAAGAAGTTGCTGAGTTAATTTTACATCATCATGATAAAAATACAAAAGGGCTTTTAAAAATATTTCAAGACTGTGACGATAGGAGTTAGCATGACTTATGTAGTAAGTGAAAAATATGTTAATGTAAGAATTGATAAGGCTTTGAGTGAAATATTTAATATTTCAAGAAATAAACTTTTAACTCATGCTGAAATATATGTTAATGATAATAAGGTTAAGATGTCATATAAATTAGCATTAAATGATAAGGTAGACTTTGAAATAAAAGAAGTTAGCTACAATTTAGAAGCTAAGGATATATATATTGAAATTATTTATGAAGATGAATATTTAGCTATAATTAATAAACCATATAATATGGTTATACATCCTTGCGATAGTTATGTAGGTGATACTTTGATAAATGCAATAAAATATAGAATAAAAAAATTATCAGATTTAGATCCTTTAAGACCTGGAATAGTTCATAGAATAGATAAAAATACAAGTGGGCTTTTAATTATAGCTAAGACAAATGAAGCACATGAAAAATTAGTAAAAATGTTTAAAAATCATGAAATACATAAGACATATTTAGCAATTTTAAAAGGAAAATTTACTCATGAAAAAAGAGTAGAAAGCTATATAGGTAGAAGTGAAAGAAATAGAAAAATATTTAGCTCAAATTGTAAAAATGGGAAATTAGCAATTAGTACATTTTATCCTTTAGCTATAACGGATAAATATAGTCTGGTAAAGGTTAATATTGAAACTGGTAGAACTCATCAAATAAGAGTTCATGCCAAAGAACTAGGGCATCCTATACTAGGGGATCATGTTTATGGTAGAAATGATAAGTGTGAAAGACAGCAATTACATTCATATAAATTGGAATTTGTACATCCATTTTTAAATATAAAACAAGAATTTATAGCAAAAATTCCTAAGGATATGGAAGAAAATATAGAAAAATTAAAATTAAATAATAGCTAGTATCTAGCTATTTTATTTTAAAAGGAAAGAAAAATGTTAGAGAATAAGAAATGTATAGGTGTAGATGAAGCTGGAAGAGGACCTTTATTTGGTCCAGTTGTAGCTTGTTGTGTATATATTTTAGATACTTCTGATGAACTTTTTGATGAAATAAAAGATTCAAAAAAAATATCTGAGAAAAAAAGACAAAAATTATATGAAAGATTAATAAAATCAGATAAATTGATATATGCAATTGGAAAGGCAAGTAATAAAGAAATAGATAAGCTAAATATATTAAATGCAACTTTTTTAGCGATGAATAGGGCTTTAAAAAAAATGAATTTAAATAAAAAGGTTTTGGTAGATGGGAATTTATTGATTAGAAATTATGAAGGTGAACAAGAAAGTATTGTTAAGGGAGATAGTAAAGTTTTAGAAATAGCAACGGCTTCTATTATAGCTAAAGTTTATAGAGATAATATTTTATACGAATATGATAAGAAATATAAGGAATATGGTTTTGCAAAGCATAAGGGTTATGGAACAAAACAGCATTATGAAGCAATAAAAAAATATGGAATTTTAGAGGAACATAGAAAAAGTTTTTTAAAAAAAATACTTGGAAGTGATTAAAATGAAATTAAGTAGTTGTATAAAATGTAATAATAAAGAACATGATATAAAAAGTGTTTGGTTACCAACTAAAGAATTGGATTCTTGGCTTGTAAATATGTTGCCAACATCGGAATTATTTTATATCAAAATATGTAAAAAATGTGGGTATACAGAGTTATACTGTGCAAAATTAGTCAATAAAGAAATAGAAAAAGGTAAATTTTAAATGGAACAAATTTTAAAATTTTTTAGAAACATATTCTTTGATAAACATGAATATGAAATTGGTGAATTGAAATATAATAAGGTTAAAGAATTAGCACATTTTTATTCAGTTGAGAATGTGCATTTTTCTATGTTTTATAATAACTACTTTAGAGATATGATATATGAATTAAAATATAAAAGAAAAAAATATGTTGCAAAAGCAATTTATTCAATTATACAAGAACAACTAAATTTTATTATAAAAGCTAATCAAATTGACTATATTATTTGTGTTCCAACAAGTAAAAAAAGGGAAAAAGAAAGGAGCTTTAATCAGGTAGAATTGATATATCATAATTTACCTTATAAATTTTTAAAGATAAAAAAAATTAGAGATACAAAAAAAATGTCAAAACTTCAAAAAACTTATCAAAAAAATCTAAATATTTCAAAAAGTTTCAATGTAGGAAATTTAAATTTATCAAATAAGACTGTCTTAGTTGTTGATGATATTATTACAACAGGGGCAACAATAAGAGAAATAGAAAAGGAATTGAGATTAAAATATGTTAATTTAAAAATTGTATTTTATGCGATAGCAATTTCAAAAAAATTTATAAATAAAAAACTTTAAAAAATTATTCTATTATAGTACAATATACTTGAATGTCTTGAAATTAAAGCTACCGCAATCCCACTGATTTTAGACTGTGGGTTAAGGTAGCAAAAATTATGATTTAGTGGTATAATAATTGGCATTATGGGAACGTGGAAATCAAAGAATAGGCATAAGTATTTATTGCAGTATCACATTATTTTTGTATGCAAGTATAGAAAGAAATTATTAGTGCCGAAAATATATGGAAACAGACAAAGACCATATACAATTTTGGACTGATGGATATTTTGCTTGTAGTATAGGCAATGTTTCTGAAGAAATATTAAAGCAATACATAGAAAATCAAGGGTAGAAAGGCAGGTAAGCTGAATGTTAAAAGCATATAAATATCGGATTTATCCAAGTAAAGAGCAAGAAATACAGTTGGAAAAGACATTTGGCTGTTGCCGTTTTGTATATAATCAGACCCTTGCATACAGGAAAGATGCTTATGAAAAAGAAAAAAACTCTATCAGTAAAACAGACTGTAATAATTATTGCAATAGAGAGCTGAAAAAAGTTTATGAATGGCTGAAAGAAGTAGACAAATTTGCTTTAACAAATGCAATTCATCATATGGATAGTGCTTATCAAAAGTTTTTCAAAGAGCATGCAGGTTACCCAAAGTTTAAGAGTAAACACGATAGGCATAAATCCTACACAACTAATTTTACAAATGGGAATATAACTGTAGATTTTGATAGAGAAAGAATAAAGTTGCCAAAGTTAAAAGAGATAAAAGCAAAAATTCATAGGAATTTTGCAGGGCAAATAAAATCGGCAACTATATCACAACTGCCGAGTGGAAAGTATTATGTAGCAATCTTAGTAGAAACAGAGAATGTAAAAAAGCAGGATACAAGAGGTAAAATAGGTTTAGATTTGGGGATAAAGGATTTGTGTATTACATCAGATGGGAGAAAATACGAAAATCCAAAGACAATAAAGAAGTATGAGAGAAATCTTACAAAATTGCAAAGACAGCTTGCACATAAAATAAAAGGGAGCAGTAACTATCAGAAAAAAAGAAAGCAAATAGCATTATGCCATGAGAAAATAACAAATACCAGAAAAGATTATCTTCATAAGATTTCAAGTGAAATAATAAGCGAAAACCAAGTGATTGTTTCAGAAAACTTGCAGATAAAAAATATGATAAAAAACCATAAATTGGCTAAGTCTATAAGTGACGTTTCATGGTATGAGCTTACAAGACAGCTAGAGTATAAAGCAAAGTGGAACAATAGAATATATGTTAAGGTAGATAGTTTTTACGCAAGTAGTCAGTTATGTTCTTGTTGTGGTTGCCAAAATAAGAACATAAAAGATTTATCCGTAAGGCAATGGAAATGTCCAAATTGTGGGGAAATACACGATAGAGATGTCAATGCCGCAAAGAATATATTAGCAGAAGGATTAAGACAAATAGCGTAATAAAAAAAATATAGGGTAGGGACTACCCAAATTAACGCCTGTGGAGATAGTAGGTTACGAGGTCAGCGAAGCAGGAAGCCCATAGGCTTTAGACTATGGGTAGTTCACAGGAAGGTGTTTTATGAAAGAAATTTATGAGTATATAAAAAGGGATAAGGCATATAAACATGCTTTGACCTTATTGAGCTGGGATTTAGAAACAGAAGCTCCAAAATTAGCAGTTGATAATTTAAGTGATACAATGTCAACTTTAGCTGAATTACAATATGATAATCTTGTAAATACAAAATTTAAAACTTTATTATATTCTCTTGATGAGGAAAAATTAAGTGAAATAGACAAAAAAGTTGTAATAAAATTAAAAAAAGATATATTTGAAAAAATGAGTAAAATACCAAAGGATGAATTTTCAAAATATTCAGCACTTTTAACTAAGGCACAAGCTGCATGGGAAGAAGCTAAAAATAAGGGAGACTATGAAATATTTAAGCCTTATTTAAAAGAATTAATAGAAATTAATAAAAGATTTATAAATTATAGGGGTTATTCAAATTGCCCATATGATGTTTTAGTTGATGATTATGAAACAGGCTTAAATGTAGAAATTTTAGAGAAATTTTTTGAAAAAATAAAAAAGAAATTAACACCACTTATAAAAAAAATAAGAAAAGTGGATAAAACAAAATTAGAAGATATAAAAAAGAGATTTTACTCTGTAAAATTTAGCTTAGAAGAACAAAAGCAAATTTCATTGAAATTATCAAAAATGTTAGGTTTTGATTATAACAAAGGGGTTATAAAAGAAAGTGAGCATCCATTTACAACTAATATGTGTAATAAAGATGTTAGAATTACAACACACTATTATTTAGATGATGTATTATCAGGAATATATTCAACTATTCATGAAACAGGTCATGCTATCTATGAACAACAAGTAGAAGATAAGTATAATGATACCTGTGTTTTAGCAGGTGGTTCTACAATGGGAATACATGAGGCTCAATCAAGATTTTATGAAAATGTTATAGGAAAAATGAGAGAATTTACTAATTTAATTTATGATATTTTAGAAGAATATCATAAGCTTAATATAGATAAAAATGAATTTTATATTCTTGTAAATGAAGTGAAAGATCAATATATTCGTATGGAAGCAGATGAGTTAACTTATCCAATTCATATATTGATTAGATATGAAATAGAAAAAGAAATTTTTTCTGAGAAAAATCAAGAAGTTGATGTAACAATTTTAGAAGAAAAATGGAATGACTTATATGAAAAATATCTAGGTATAAGACCTAGAAATTCAAAAGAAGGAATATTACAAGATTCACATTGGTCAGGTGGAGCTTTTGGATATTTCCCATCTTATGCAATAGGTAGTGCTTATGCTAGTCAAATATATGAAGCCTTATCAAAAAAAGTTGATGTAGCAAAGGCAATTGAAAATAAGGACTTTAGTAAGATATCTAATTTCTTAGCAGAGCATATACATAAATATGGTAATTTTAAAGAACCAAATGAAATGATTAGAGAATGTTGTGGGGAAGCTTTTAATTCAGATTATTATATAGATTATTTAATAGAAAAATTTTCAAAAATATATTTTTAGGAGAGAACAATGAGCGAAGATGATATAAAAAAATTAGAAATAAAAGGATTTTCAAGAGAATTAATAGAATTTGTTGATGATAGTCCTAGTACTTATCATGTTATAAAAAATAGTTCAGCAATTTTGGATGAAAATGGATTTACAAGATTAGAACCAACAAAAAAATGGGATTTAAAATTAGGTGGGCGTTATTATATGAAAAAAACTAATTCTACAATAATAGCCTTTACTATACCTAAGAAATTTGATTTACAAAAGGGAATAAAAATATTTGCATCTCATACAGATAGCCCAAGTATAAGAATAAAACCTAATTCAGAAATAAAGACAAATAATATTGTAAGATTAAATACAGAAGTATATGGAGGGCCTATTTTATCAACATGGTTTGATAGACCTTTAGGTATTGCAGGAAGAATAATATTAAGAAGTTCAGATGCTTTTAGACCTAAAACTATTAGTGTTAAATTAGAAAAATTAACAGTAGTTATACCTAATCTTGCAATACATCAAAATAGAGATGTCAATAATGGTCATAAAATAGATAAACAAAAGGAATTATTGCCAATTTTGAGTATTATAAAAAATAAATTAGAAACAAAAAACTTATTACTAGAACATATTTCAAAAGAATTAAATGTAAAAATTGAAGAAATATTGGACTTTGATTTAGCCCTATATCCTAAAGAAAAAGGTTGTCTTGTAGGTTTAAATGAAGAAATGATGTCTTGTACAAAATTAGATAATCTTTTATCAGTATATACTGGTTTAATAGGTTTAGTTGAATCAGAAAATGAATCAGAAAAAATAAATGTTTTTGTTGGTTTTGATAATGAAGAAATAGGAAGTTCTACAAAACAAGGAGCAGATTCAAATTATCTATCAAATATTTTAGAAAGAATAATGTATGCCTTAGGCTATGATAGAGAAGTATTCTTGCAAATTTTAAGTTCTTCATTTATGTTGTCAGCAGATAGTGGACATATAGCACATCCTGCTTTCTTAGAAAAATCAGATATAACAAATCAATGTTTGATTAATGAAGGAGTAGCACTTAAATTAAGTGTAAATCAAAAATATACATCAGATGGTTATTCAATGGCAGTAATTAAAGAAATTGCACAAGATAAAGATATTAAATTACAAATTTTTGTAAATAATTCAAATGAAGTAGGAGGAACTACAATAGGTCCATTAAGTGCAAGACATTTGGATATAGATTCAGTAGATTTAGGAGTGCCTATTTTATCAATGCACTCAATAAGAGAATTATGCGGTATATATGATGTCTTTTATTTGAAAGAATTAGCAAGAGAATATTTTAATAAATAGGGGGTAGAATTGGAAAAAGATTTAGAAATTTTAAATATATCTAAGGCTTTTGGTGAAGAAAAAGTTTTAAAAAATGTAAATTTAAGTATAAGAAAAGGAGAATTTTTCTCGATATTAGGACCTTCAGGTTGTGGTAAAACAACATTGCTTAGAATGATAGCAGGATTTATTAGCCCAGATGAAGGTCAAATAAAAGTAAATGGAGAAAGAATTGATATTTTAGCTCCAAATAAGCGAAATGTTAATACAGTCTTTCAAAATTATGCACTATTTCCCAATATGACGGTTTTTGATAATATAGCTTTTCCTTTAAAGTTAAAGAAAATGAAAAAAGATGAAATAAAAAGGGAAGTAAATAAATATTTAGATTTAGTAGGTTTGCAAAAATATGCAAAAAAATATCCAATTTCTTTATCTGGTGGTCAAAAACAAAGAGTATCTATAGCAAGAGCTTTGATTAATAAGCCAGAAGTTCTTCTGCTAGATGAACCATTGTCAGCATTAGATGCAAAATTAAGACAAAAATTACTAATAGATTTGGATGATATTCATGATGAAGTAGGAATAACCTTTGTTTTTGTTACACATGATCAAGAAGAAGCTTTGAGTGTTTCTGATAGAATAGCTGTAATGCATAATGGAAATGTCTTACAAGTGGGAACACCTAATGAAATATATGAAACTCCTGCTGATACTTTTGTTGCAGATTTCATAGGAGAAACTAATTTTATATATGGAAAAATAAAGGAAGTTTATGATAATTATGCAATAGCAGTATCAGAAGAAATAGGGGAATTTAAGGTTGAATTAGATAAACCTGTAAAAGTTGGAAATAAAGTTAAATTAACATTAAGACCAGAAAAAATAAAGGTAGATAATAAGCCACCTAAAGCAAATGAAAAATATAAGATATTACAAGGAATTATAGATGAAGTTATATATTCAGGCTTTCAAAGTAAATTGTTTATTAAAATTGAAGGTAGCGATAGAATAATAAAGGCTTTTGATCAACATAGGGAATTCTTGGAAGAAGATGAATTATTTGAATGGAAAGAAAAGGTTTATTTCTATTGGAATTATGAGGATGCATATTTGGTAGAGGTGATGTAAATGCATAAGAAAAATTTGAAATTACTTTATTACCTACCACTAACAATATGGATGACAATATTTTTTGCTATACCAACAGCAATAATAGTTTATTTTAGTTTTTTAAAAAAATCGGCTTATGGGGGAATAGAAAATTATACAACTTTCACTTTGAAAGCATATAAAGATTTAGCAGATCCTCAATTACTTACAATTTTATTTAAAACTTTAAAGATATCTATAATAATAACAGCAGTTGTAATAATTTTATCTGTACCAACAGCATATTTCATTTCAACATCAAAGAATAAAAATTTATGGTTATTATTAATAGTTATCCCTTTTTGGACAAATTTTTTGGTAAGAATTTTTGCATTGATTGGTTTAATAGGGAATAACGGTTTGATAAATAAATTAATAATGGTTATTTTTGGATTGAAAGCACCAGTAGCCCTGTTATATAATCAAAGAGCAGTAATAATAATTAGTGTATATATATTAATGCCCTATGCTATTTTGCCTTTGTATACTTCTATAGAAAAGTTTGATTTTTCATTAATAGATGCTGCAAGAGATTTGGGAGCAAATAAGTATCAGGCTTTAATAAAAATATTCTTACCGGGAATAAAAGGGGGTATTATTACAGCAATAGTTTTAACATTTATACCTGCTATAGGATCATATGCAGTTCCAGATATAGTAGGGGGAACTGACGGAATAATGTTAGGAAATGTTATTGCAAATAAAATGTTTGTTTTGCGTGATTGGCCATCAGCTGCCGCAATTTCTACTATTTTCATAATAATAACTATAATATGTATGTTAATTAGTAAGGGTGGTGAAATAGATGAATAATGATAAAAAAATAATTTCAACTCTATTTTTCGCCTTAGTGATAATATTCTTTTATGTGCCAATAATAATGTTAGTTATACTATCATTTAATGCATCAAAAGCATATGTTTGGGATAGTTTTTCACTAAAATGGTATAAGGAATTATTTTTCAATTCGCCACATTTATGGATAACTTTTTGGAGAAGTATAGTTATTGCACTTTTATCTTCTAGTGCCTCAGTAGTAATTGCAACCTTAGGTGCAATAGGGATAAAGTGGTATAATTTTAAAATGAAAAATTATGTTAAGATATTGACTTATGTTCCTTTGGTTTTACCGGATTTAATAATAGGTGTTTCACTTTTAATATTTTTCAATATGAATTCTAATATAACATTGGGACTAACGACTATATTTATAGCACATACAACATTTAATATACCATTTTCATTGTTTATAATAATGTCAAGATTAGATGAATTTGATTTTTCTATAGTTGAAGCAGCAAGAGATTTAGGTGCTACAGAATTTCAAACATTGATTAAAATAATTATACCAACTATGACACCGGGAATTATATCAGCATTTTTGATGTCTTTAACCTTATCTTTAGACGATTATGTAATAACAAGTTTTGTAACTGGAACTAATTCAGATACTTTGCCTATACAAATATATTCGATGTTAAAATTTGGAATTTCACCAACAATTAATGCATTGTCAACAATTTTAATTATTGGGACACTTATATTATCAATTTCGAGTAGAAAATTACAAAAATATTTGTTAAAATAAAAAAATATGATATAATTGAAATATCTATAAAAAAAGGAGTGTTAATAATGAAAAAAACATTATTTTTAATCTTAACAACACTAGCATTATCTAGCTGTGCATCAGTAGTACACGGAACTAACTCAAATGTTAGAATTAAATCTTCAAGTAATCAAATGATTACATTAAAGGATAAGAGAGGAACAATTTTAGCTCAAGGTAGAGGAGAAATTACTGCAAAAGTTAAAAGAGGAGATGGAGCATTTAAGGCTGCATATTATGTTGTAGAAACTCCACTTCAAAAATTAAATGTTGAATCTAAAATTAATATAGGAGCTTTTGGAGTAGGTAACTTCTTCGTTCCAACTTTCTTAGGATATATAATAGATGGTGTTGATGGAGCAATGTTCGATTTAGAAGTTAATGGACAACCATTAGATTCAGCAACAATTAGATAGTTAATTATAGGTACTTATAAGCAATTTTGCTTATAGGTACTTTTTTATTTGCCGAAGATTGAAAAAAAATGAATATATTGGTATAATTTAATAGATAAATGGGAGGAAAAAAATGTTTGAAAAAATTAAAAATATATTACTAGAACAGTTAGATATTGATGAAAAAGATATAAAATTAGATAGCAAGCTAATAGAAGATTTAGGTGCTGATTCATTAGATGTCGCTGAAATAATTTCGGCAATAGAAACAGAATTTAATGTAGAATTTAAAAAAGAAGAATTAAATGATATAGAAACTATACAAGATATAATAGTTTTATTAGAAAAAAAATAGAGGTGTAAATATTGGAACAAGAATTAAATTTGGTATCCTTACAAGAAGAAATACATTATGAATTTAAAAATATAAATTTGTTGATTCAAGCTTTGACCCACAGGTCCTATGCTAATGAACATAATTTACATAATTTTAAAGATAATGAAAGATTAGAATTCTTAGGTGATTCTGTTTTAGATTTAATTTCAACTGAATATATAGTAGGAAAATATAAAAATTTAAAAGAAGGAGATATGTCCAAGATAAAAAGTAAATTAATAAGTGAAAATTCATTTTCAACTATAGCAACTTCATTAAATCTTGGAGCTTATTTATATTTAAGCAATGGAGAAAATTCTTCTGGAGGTAGAACTAGAAAGTCTATATTAGGTGATGCTTTTGAAGCATTAGTTGGAGCGATATTTCTTGATTCAGATTATTATACAACAAAGAAGATAATTTTGCGTTACTTGAAAAGAAATGTTGAACATTTGAGTAGTATAGAAGGAATACTTGACTATAAGACAAAATTTCAAGAATATATACAAGCTTTATATAAACATACACCAGAATATGAAATAATAGATACAAAAGGTCCTGATCATGATAAAATTTTTACTGTAGTCGTTAAGGTTAATGGAAAAATAATGGGTGAAGGAGTAGCAAAAAATAAAAAAGAAGCTGAAAAAATGGCAGCTAAAAATGCATTGGATAATATGGGGACGATAAAATGATAAAAAGAGCAATATATCCTGGAAGTTTTGACCCTGTTACAAAAGGACATTTAGATATAATACAAAGGGCAAGTAAATTAACAGAGGAATTAATAGTTGCAGTTTTACAAAATTCAAGTAAATCTAACATATGGTTTAGTGTGGAAGAAAGAATTAATTTATTAAAACATAGTATTTCAGAATTAGATGTAGAAAATTGTAAAATAAAAGTTATAGCTTTTAAAGGTTTATTAGTAGATTTAATAGAAAGAGAAGATGTAGATGTATTAATAAGAGGTTTAAGAGCTGTATCAGATTACGAATATGAAGTGCAATTAGATTTAACTAATAAACAATTGACAAAAAAAGAATTTGAAACAATATTTTTAAATTCATCAAGAAAATATCTTTATTTAAGTTCAAGTATAGTTAGGGATGTTGCCTTGCATAAAGGAGAACTTAAATATTTTGTTACAGATTATGTGAAAAAAGAATTAATGAAAAAGGTTGATGAAATGAATGGCAAAAAATAAGCATGAGTATGTTTGTTCAACTTGTGCCTATAGAACTACAAAATGGTTAGGAAAATGTCCAAATTGTAGTATGTGGGGTACTATTGAAGAAGAAGTAGAGATGAAAAATCTTTATATAGATACAAACTTATCAAAGGAAGTAAAAAGTATAGATAATATAGAAATAGAGGAAGAATTTAGATTAAAAACAAGTTTTACAGAATTTGATAGGGTACTAGGAGGAGGTTTAACTAATTCTGAAGTTATTCTAATAACTGGAGAACCAGGAATAGGTAAATCAACCTTTTTATTAAAGTTATTAGCAGAATATTCTAAAGAAAATATTTGTCTATATATTTCTGGTGAAGAATCACAAAAACAAATAAAAGAAAGGGCAAATAGGATTAATATTTCAGCTAAAAAACTTAATGTATTAAGTGATACAAGATTAGAATATATAATTGATTCAATTAAAAAGGTAAAAGCGAAAGTAGTAGTTATTGATTCAATACAAACCCTATATAGTGAAACTGTTAATTCATTACCTGCAAGTGTTAGTCAAATAAGAGAGTGTGCCTTAAAATTAATACAACTTGCTAAAGAAAATGAAATATCTTTTTTTATAGTTGGTCATGTTACAAAAGATGGAAAATTAGCAGGGCCTAAGTTATTAGAACATATGGTAGATTGTGTTATTTCTTTTGAAGGAAATGAGGAAAACACATATAGAATAATTAGAAGTACAAAAAATAGATATGGTTCAACTAATGAAATTTCAATATTTGTAATACATGATCAAGGAATAGAAGAGGTTAAAAATCCGTCATTATTCTTTATCTCTGAAAGAGATGAAAAAAATGTAGGAAGTATAATAGTTCCTAGTATAGAAGGTAGTAGAGTAGTACTATTTGAAATACAAACATTGATTAATAAGGCTATATATGGATATCCAAAAAGAATTATACAAGGCTTAGATAAAAATAGATTAGAAATATTGTTAGCTATTTTATCAAAGCATATGAAATTAGATTTTAATTTAAATGATGTATATGTAAATGTCCCAGGAGGAATAGAGATAAAAGAAAGAGCAAGTGATTTAGCAATAATTTTATCATTAATATCTTCTGTTAAATCAATAGAAATAAGTGCTAAAATAGCTGTATTAGGAGAACTAGGACTTAGAGGTGAGGTTAGAGCTGTATCTTTTTTAAGAAAGAGATTAAAAGAGTTAGAAAAACTTGGCTTTACAGGAGTTTATTTACCTAAAGTACAAAAGGATGAAGTAGAAAAAGAAAAATTTAAAATAAAATTAAGTTTTATTGATAATATAAGTGAATTGGTAGAAAGGATTAATTAATGACAGATAAAAGAGAAATATTAAAAGAAATATTTGGAATAATTGCACCTGGACAACCATTGAGAAATGCAATAGATAGAATACAAGAAGCTTCATTAGGAGCCTTAATAATTTTATGTGAACCTAGTGAAATAGAGGGATTAATGGAAGGTGGTTTTATACTAGATACTACTTTTTCTCCGCAAAAAGTATATGAATTAGCAAAAATGGATGGAGCTGTTATTGTTTCAAAAGATATAAAGAAAATATATGGAGCTAACTTGCAATTGCAACCTGACCATACTCTAATTACTGATGAAAGTGGTACAAGACATAGAACAGCACATAGAATGGCAATGCAAACTGGTAATATTGTAATAACTATATCTGAAAGAAGAAATAAGATTACGATATATAAAGATAATATAAAATATTCATTAGATTCTCTTGGAGATTTATTAATTAAATCTTCTCAAGCAATAATGTCTTTGGAAAAATATTCTAGTATAATAAATCGTTGTTTAAATAATATTAATCATTTAGAGTATGAAAAATTAGTTACTCTTGAAGAAGTTGTTAGAGTTATTAGATTTTTTATATTACTTTTCAATATGGAAAATAAAATTAATCAATATATATTAGAATTAGGTACTGAAGGTAAAACATTGCAATTACAAAATAAAGAAATTATGATAGGACATAAAAAGAATTTTACAAATTTAATTAAAGATTATAGTTTTAATTGTGATAAAAAAGAAAAATATGACAAAATACTAGATAAAGTTTTAAAAGTAGATAGTACAGATATTACAGAAGATGAATATATTGTTAATTTATTAGGATATAATGTTAAAAATTTAATAATGGAAGATTCTTTAATAGCAAAAGGTTATAGATTATTAGGTAATATACCTAGTTTAACAAAAAAGGAAACTGAAAATATAATTGGAGAATTTAAGGATGTGAGTGGTATTCTAAATGCTTCAGTTAAGGAAATACAAGCAGTAAAAGGTTTAACAAAAAATAAGGCATATAAGGTTGTAAGAGTTTGTGACAAATATAAAAATAGAATAGAAATGGAAGTATTTTGAGGTGTACAATGGTAGCGGGTGTTGTTGCAGAATTTAATCCTTTTCATTATGGGCATAAATATCAAGTTGATAAAATAAAAGCAGATATAAAAATTGCAGTTATTTCTCCTGATTTTGTTCAAAGGGGAGAAGTTAGTATTTTAAATCAAAGAGATAAGACAGAAATAGCTTTGGAAATGGGTTATGATATAGTTGTTGGCATTCCAACAAAATATGCAATACAAAATGCAGAAATTTTTTGCAATTATTCAACAAGATTACTTGAAGAATTAGGAGCAGATTATCAAGTCTTTGGAGCTGAAACAGATAAAATAGAAGATATATATTTAATGATGGATAAATTAGAGAAAAGTATTTTAAAAGATCATTTGAAAAGTGGTTTTTCATATAATAAATCTTGTGAAAAAGCTCTTGGAGATTTAAGTTACTTGTATACTTCGAATAATATATTAGCTATGGAATATTTAAGGACAATAAGGAATTATAACTTAAATATTAAACCTTATATAATAAAAAGAAAGCTAGTGAACTATAATGAAGAAAAGATATGTTCTAATATAAGTTCAGCAACGAATATAAGAAAAATGATAAAAAATGGGCAAAATGTAGAAAAATATTTACCTTTTTCTAAAAAATATCAATATAATTTAAATTATGAAAATAAGCTATATACATTATTTAAATTTCTAATTTTAACTCGAAAATTTGAAAATATATTTGATTTAAAAGAAGATATTTTTAATAAGATGTTGAAGGTAGTTAAGAAAACAAATGATTATTTTGAATTTTTAAAATTAATGTCTTCAAGAAATATTTCAATTAATAGGGTAAAAAGACTTATGTTAAATATAATATTAGAAATTAAGAAAGAAGATATATCAAAAAATTCTGAAATAAAACAAATTAAAATCTTAGGAATTAATGAAAAAGGAGCTAAGTATATAAAAAATAGAGATAAGATTTGTGTTAATTTTAAAGATTTAATAGAAGAAGATAAATTTAAGCAGTTATATTCATATCTTTTTGAAGAATATAGCTTTACAAATACTAAATATTATGAAAGTAGATAATATGTATATATTAAATAAAATAATAAAATATCCAAAAAAAACGTTAGAGCAATCATTAAAAGAGGTTATGAAAAGTAAAAATAAAATGATTTCTGGAAAATATTCTCCGACTATTTTTTCTATGAATTATGAAGAAGTTAAATATAAGTCTATTGATGGGCTTAATTTATACGGCTGGTATATAAAAAGAAGTGATAAACCAAAAAACACAATACTTTTATTACATGGAAGAAATAATAATAGAATATTTTGTCTTAAATTTTTACAAATATTTTCTGAAATTGATAAAGAAAATAAATATAATATTTTCATACCAGATTTAAGAAATTCAGGAAAATCTGATGAAGCAATGACAGCATTTGGATATTTTTTTGCAAGAGATATTTATAGTAGTATGAAAATGCTAAATGAAAGATATAAGTTAAATAATTTTGTACTATATGGGTTTTCTCAAGGAGGTATGGGGGCTGCAATATGCTCAAAATTATTTCAGAAAGAGTTGAGTGAAAAAAATATAAAAATAAGTAAGATGATTTTAGATAGCCCAGTATCTAATATACAAAAAATTATTTTACATCATTCAAAAATAAAGGATTATACTATACCAAAAGTATTTTTAATTCCTTCATTTATAGCTTTAAATAAGATAGTAGATAAAAATTTAAAAAAATTAAGATTATCAGAATTATTAGGTGATATTCCGACATTATTACTTCAATCTAAGAAAGATAAATTGACACCATTTCGTATTATTGAAAAAGAATATTTTAATTTATCTGATGAAAAAAAAGAAAAAGTAAGATTTAAAGCCTTTAGAAAAGGGCAACATGTTCGTATTTATTTAGAATATAAAGAAGAATATACACAAACAATAAATAAATTTTTAGAAAGTGAGAAAATATGAATAAATTATCAAAAAAAGCCTATATTTTATATGGTATAGGTGTTTCATATTTTATGCTAGATCAATTATTTGTTCAATGGCTTAAATATTTTTATTTACCACCTAAAGGTGTTGGATTAAAAACTATATTACCAACTAGATATATTGTATTGGGATTTATAATAATGCGTTTAGTTGATGCAATTACAGATCCTATAGTTGGATATATGTCAGATCATAATCATTCAAAATTAGGAAGAAGATCAATTTTTATGTTAATTGGTGGAATACCTTTAGGAATAGCAATGATATTATTTTTCTATCCAATGGGGACAACAGTATTTCAAAGATTTGTATATTTTTCTATTATAGGATCAATATATTTTGTTGCCTATACTTTAGTTGGAGGACCATATAATTCAATGATACCAGATTTAGCAAATGATAAGTATGAAAGAATTAATTTATCAACAGTACAATCAATTTTTAGACTTGTATTTACAGCTATACCTTTGGTATTTTCAGGAATAATTCTATCTAAATTAACAGAAACTGCTAAAAGCTCTATTTTAGGATTCAGACTTATGATAATATGTTTTTCTTTAATTTCAGTTATAGGTATTTATATTTGTGCATTATTTCTTGGTGAATCAAAATTGACAAATAAGAATGAATTATCTAAAGGTTCAAGTTTTAGAAAAACAATAAAAGAAATTAGCAATTTTGAAGTATTGAGCTATTTTTTAGGACTGTTTTTTTTCTTTAGTGCATTTAATATAATAAGAGGGAGCTTAGCATATTATGTTAGCTTAATTTTAAATAAGGATGCAGGTTTTGTTACAATAGTATCAGCAGTGATATTTTTAACTTCTGCAATATTTTTTCCAATTACAAATAGTATTACGAAAAAATATGGTTTTAAAAAGATAATGATATTAGATATTTTAATTATTATACTAGGAACTTTAGGTTTGGTATTGTTTAATGGAGCAAATATAATAACAATTTATACATTTTGTGCTATAATAGGTGTAGGTATCAGTGGAGCTGCCTTTATATTTCCACCAGCTATGCTTAGTGAAATTTCAACAGAGATAAGTAAAAAATCAGGAGTTTCTGTTGAAGGTTTACTATTTGGAATACAAGGTTTTTTCTTAAAATTAGCCTTTATGGTGGAAGCAATAATTTCAGTTTCTACAATTGTATATGGAAGTATAGCAGATGAGCAAGGTTTAAGAAATGCAACAAAAGAAGGAGTTATTATAAGTTTATGCTTTGCTATAGTTATGCTCATTATCTCAATTGCCTTTTATGCTATTAAGAAAAAAGAAATATAATGGAGGTTTTTATGAAAAATATTGAATTAGCTAAAATTGCAAAAAATATTAGAAAAGATATAGTTGAAATGATATATCATGCAAAATCAGGACATCCAGGTGGATCATTATCAATAACAGATATATTAACTGTACTTTATTTTGATGAAATGAATGTGAATGTTTCTGATCCTAAAATGGTAAATAGAGATAGATTAGTATTGAGTAAAGGGCATGCTGCACCAGGTCTATATTCAACATTGATGGAAAAAGGTTTTCTTGATAAAAGTTTAATAACACAACTTAGAAAATTTGGTTCTCCTTTACAAGGACATCCTGATTTGAAAAAAATTAAGGCAATAGAAATGTCAACAGGTTCACTTGGTCAAGGTTTATCAGCAGCTAATGGTATGGCTTTAGCATCTAAGAAATTTGGACCAGAATATAGAGTTTATGCTATATTAGGTGATGGTGAATTACAAGAAGGGCAATGTTATGAAGCAGCAATGGCTGCAGCTCATTATAAATTAGATAATTTAGTTGCAATAATAGATTCAAATGGACTACAAATAGATGGTAATGTAAAAGATGTTATGAATTTAATATCAATAAAGGATAAATTCTTAGCATTTGGTTGGAATGTAATTGAAATAGATGGTCATAATTTTGATCAAATAAAAGAAGCCTTAAAAGAAGCAAGAAATACAAAAGGTAAACCAACAGCAATAGTTGCACATACTATAAAAGGTAAAGGTGTTTCATTTATGGAAGGAAACTATGGATGGCATGGTAAAGCACCAAATAAAGAAGAATATGAAAAAGCAATGAAAGAGTTAGAAGATTAGGGAGGAAAAATTAATATGGAAAAGAAAGCTACTAGATTAGCATATGGTGAAGCTTTAGTTAAATTAGGTAAAGTCAATAAAGATGTTGTTGTTCTTGATGCAGATTTAACAAAATCAACAATGACTACTTTTTTTCAAAAAGAATTTCCGAATAGACATTTTAACATGGGTATAGCAGAAGCAAATATGATGGGAACAGCAGCAGGACTTGCAACAACAGGAAAAATTCCTTTTGCCTCTACATTTGCTGTATTTGCCGCAGGTAGAGCCTTTGATCAAATAAGAAATAGTATTGCTTATCCACATCTTAATGTAAAAATTTGTCCAACACATGCAGGAATATCATTAGGTGAAGATGGTGGATCACATCAATCAATAGAAGATATAGCATTAATGAGAGTTTTGCCAGGTATGGTAGTTTTATCACCATCAGATGCTGTAGAAACAGAAAAAATGGTATTTGCAATTGCAGATTATAAAGGACCTGTATATATGAGATTAGGAAGATTGGCAGTACCTATCTTATTTGATGAAAATTATAAATTTGAAATTGGAAAAGCAACAACTTTAAAAGAAGGAAATGATGTTGCCCTTATAGCTACAGGCTTATTAGTATATGAAGCTTTAAAGGCAGCAGAAATGCTAGAAGAAAAAGGTATAAAAGCTAGAGTTATAAATATGTCAACTATTAAACCTTTGGATGAAGAAGTAGTATTAAAAGCAGCAAAAGAATGTAAATTTATAGTAACTTCAGAAGAACATTCTATCATTGGAGGTTTGGGTTCAGCAGTTTGTGAATACTTATCAGGAGTATATCCAACAAAAATTATTAGACATGGAGTCAATGATATATTTGGACAAAGCGGTGAAGGAAATGAAATGTTAGATAAATATGGATTGAGAGCTATAAATATAGTAGATTTAGTTCTTAAAAATATGTAAGGAGCTGTGATATGCAAGATAATAAAAAATATACAAAAAAATTAACAGATAAGGGAATATTTTTATCGGCAATTATTACTTTAACAATAGTCTTTGTAATAGTAGAATTTTTTGCCTTTGCTTTACTTAATTTAAAAGAATATAGTTCTATGCAAGCAAATACAAATCAAGTTATAGTTTATCTTAATGATTTAGATGAAAATACCAAAAATAATCTTTCACAAAAAATTATAGAATTACCTGGTGTTTCATCAATAAGATATGAATCTAAGGAAATAGCATTGAAGATAGCTGCTAAGGAATTAGGAGTAGCAATTGATGAAAGTGAAAATCCATTAAATGATGCATTCTTTGTATATTTAAATAAATCAGTTAAATTAGATCAATTAAAGACAAGCTTATTAAATATGCCAGAAATATCAGCTGTAGATTTTAGAACAAAGGCTTTGGAAAAAAATATTAATTTTTCTAAGGGAATAGATTCTTTGAGTGTAAAAGTTGCAGTTGTTTCAACAGTTATATGTCTATTTATGATATATAACATTGTAAGTTTTTCAATTAAAACAAGAAAAAAAGAAATACACGAATTTCTTGAAGAAGGTGTAAAAGCAAAAGTACTTAAGAAAACATTCTTCTTAGAAAGTGTTGCTGTTATATTCTTATCAACTTTAATTAGTTTTGGTCTATATCAACTAATTAGGCAATTATTGGTAAAGAATATAAAACAAATTTTACCAAGTTACACAACAACAGTATCAATATTAGAAGAAGCAAGTGTAGCAATAGTTCTATTTGTAGCAGCAATAATTATTTCAGCAATTATTTCATTCTTTGCTATGAATAGATATTTCAAAATTAAAAGTTTAGAAAAGATAATTGTTGAAGAAAATGATGAAAAGGAAGATGCAACTTCAACTGAAGAAATAGGAGATGAAGATGAAAATAACTGGGAAATATAGAATGGTTTCTATTTTACTAGCTTTTTGTCTTCCATATATGGCTTTTTCAGATTCTAAGATTAATAAAAATAGAAAAAGAATTGCACAAATTAATCAACAAGTTGCACAAAATAGGACAAAAATTTCAAAAAATAATACACAAATTTTTGTATCTAAAAAAACACAAGCAAGCTTACAAGGAGAAATTAAAGATCTAAATATACAAATTTCAAAATTACAAAATGAATATAATATTTTGGAAAAAAAATATATAGATCTATTAAAGGCCATTGGTGCAAATGAACAAGATATAAAAGCAAGTATACAAAAAATACAAAATAGTGACGCACAAATAAAAATAAATAAAGATGAATATAATGTAAAAGTAAAAAATTATGATATATTAAGAAAAGCTAGAAGCATAAAACTTGAAATGAGTAACAGTGCTAAAAATGATAAGTTAAGACATGATGCTAAGGCAATATTAGATTTACAAATTAATAAAATTAAGGGTATTGAAACCTATAAGCAAGGTGTAGAAACTAATAAGAAAAAAGTTGAAGGAATAAAACAAAAGAATCAAACTGAAGCGAACAAAGTTATGAATGCAAGAAATGAATTGGAAAATAAAAAGAGAGAATTAAATACTGCAGTTGCAAGAAAAAATACTGCTGTTGCAGAATTAAAAGCTCTACAATCTAGATTAATTTCTGAAAATAGTAAAATGGAAAGTACAAATAAAAAGTTAGCTTCAGAAAGATCAAGATTAGAAGCACAAATAAATGAAATTATTAGACAAAATGCTTTAAGACAACAAAGACTAGAAAGAGAAAGAAAAAGAAAACTAGAAGAAGCTAAGAAAAAGAAGGGACAAAAGGTTATAGAAAAAGATATAGAACCAATAAATGTTGTTAAGGGAACAGGGTCTCTTATGTACCCAATAAGAGGTAAAGTAGTTGTAGGCTTTGGACATGAAAAAGTACAAGGTTTAAAGAGTAAGGGTATAGAAATTTTAGGTTCTTTAGGACAATCAGTTTCTGCTGCAGATACAGGAACAGTAATATTTGCAGGAAGTCTTGGAGGTTTAGGTAAAGTTGTAATAATAAATCATGGTAGCTTAGTTACAGTTTATGGAAATTTAGCTTCTGTAAGAGTAGGAAGAAATGCTGTGGTTAAAAAAGGACAAAGTATAGGAACATTAGGAAGAGATTCAGAAACAAAGAAATCAACTCTTTATTTTGAAGTTAGAAGAGGAGTTAATATAGTAAATCCAATGGGGTATCTATGAAAAAAGCTGTGTTTATTGCACAGCTTTTTTGTAACTATTTTATTCTAAATAAATCCATTGTATTTGTAATAGGATGAATAACAATATTGCTTAAGCCTTTTCGTATATACCAATTTTCTGATGAATAGTATAAGGGTGCTATTATTGCTTCATCAATTAACAATTTTTCTGCTTTATTCATTAGTAAATATCTTTTTTGTGTATCTTGTTCTTCATTTATTTGATCAATAAGAGCATCATATTTAGCTTGAGACCAATTATTTAATTTTTTATTATACCAACGATTCAAAATACTAATAGGATCATTGAATTTTGGACTATAGGTATTTAGAACCATATCAAAATCTTTACTTCTTGTCAAAGCAAGTCTATCTTTGAAAGAAACAGTTGTAACTACAACATTAAGTTTCAATTTTGTTCTAAGTTCTTCTTGAATAAAATTAGCTTCTTTTACTTCAACTGAAGAATTACCAGTTAAAAGTCTTAATTTTTTACCAGCTAAAATATTAGATTTAATATTATCTTTAAAATAATTGTTATCAGGAAATTCTTTTCTATAATTTCCTAATATACCAGAAATAACAGATTTTGCAACCTTTGATCCATCTTCTTTAATAACATCAACATATTTTTGTCTGTCGATACTATTTCTGATTGCAATACGATATTTCATATTTTTTAATATAGGATTATCAAGATTAAAGTCTAAGTACCAAATACGACCATTAGTATATGAAAGTAATTCATTATTTTTTCTTTTACTATTTAAATCATAGGGTTCAACTCTAGCAAGATCTACTTCAGAATTTTTTATTAAATTTTCCAATACACCAAAGTCAGAAACAAATAAAAGTTTTACATTTTTGAATTTAGTTTCTTTTTTATTCCAATAGTACTTATTTTCTTTTAAAATAATACTAGAATTATCCATTTTTTGTATAATATAAGGTCCGTTATATAGTGCTTTTGTATAATCACCTATGTCTTGTGTTATTCCTTTTTTTACTGGAAATGAAATAGGTAAAGTTAAGATATCTTTAAAATATGGTGTAGGTTTTTCTAAAGTTATTACAAGTTTACCATCTACATTTTGTATACCTAATTCCTTTTCAGATATTAAGCCTGCATTAAATTTTTTAGCATTTTTAATAGGAAATAGATATTCAGCAAAACGAGAAGCTGTATTTTTATCTAAAGCTCTTTTAAAGCCAAAAATGATATCATCTATTGTAAGTTTAGAGCCGTCAGACCATTTTAAATTATCTTTCAAAGTAAAAGTTAATTTAGTTCCATTTTCTGTATATGATTTTGCTAAGGCAGGCACATAATTACCTTTTTCATCTATACGAAGTAAACCTTCATAAATATTATTCATAAGTTGTACTGAAACTAATTCATTAAAATTATGAGGATCTATTGTTGTTGGTTCTGAAACTAAGTTGTATGTTAAAGTTTTTTCAGTATTGCTTTGGCAGCTAACAAAAAAAACTAAAAGTAAAGAAAATAAAATAAAAATTTTTTTATTCATTATTTGTTAAGTTCCTCCAAAATTTTATTAACCATATCTGTTTTTTCCCAAGTAACATCTATATCTGTTCTACCAATATGTCCAAATGCAGCAAGATCTCTATATTTGAAATTAGGTTTTCTTAAATTAAGAGTTTTTTCTATTCCACGAGGACTCAAGTCGAATAATTTTGTTACAACATTTTCAATATCTTTTTCAGAATATTTTGATGTATTGAATGTTTCAACTTTTATTGATGTAGGTTTATTTACACCAATAGCATAAGATAATTGAACTTCGCATTTTTTAGCAAGCTTAGCTGCAACAATATTTTTTGCAATATATCTTGCCATATATGCAGCAGATCTATCAACTTTTGATGAATCTTTTCCTGAAAATGCTCCACCACCATGTCTAAAATATCCACCATAAGTATCGACAATAATTTTTCTACCAGTAAGTCCAGTATCTCCATGTGGACCACCAATTACAAATCTACCAGTAGGATTAATATAGATATGTTTAACATTTTCTAATTTATATCCATATTTTTCTACTACGGGTTTGAAAACAAGTTCTTTAATATCACTTTTTATTTTATCAAGATCAACTTTTTCATCATGTTGAACAGATAAAACAAGAGTATCAATATCAACTATTTTATTACCATCATATTCAAGAGTAACTTGTGACTTTGCATCAGGTCTTGCCCAACTAAGAGTATTATTTCTTGTAAGTTCTGTTAATTTTCTTATAATCTCTCTAGCTAATGTAATGGCAAGTGGCATAAGTTCAGGAGTTTCATCTACGGCACCTCCGAACATTATACCTTGATCTCCGGCACCTCCAGTATCAACACCCATAGAAATATCAGGTGATTGTGAATGAATGGTATTAATTACTCCACAATCATAATCAAAACCTAACCCCGGCTTATATCCTATTTCTTTTATAACTCCTCTAGCAATATCTTGAACATCAACATAAGTTTTTGTTGTAATTTCACCACCAATTAAGATTAAACCAGTAGTTGCAAATGTTTCACAGGCAACTCTTGAATTTTCATCATATTTAAGGCATTCATCTAAAATTGCATCAGATATTTGATCACAAATTTTGTCAGGATGCCCAGGTGATACAAATTCAGATGTAAAAAATGTATTATTGTTCATAATTTATTATTTGTCTCCCTTCTAAAGATTTTGTAAGTGTGATAATGTCAGTATATTCTATATTACCTCCCATTGGGATACCACTTGCAATTTTACTTATTTTAATATGTTTAGGTAAAAGTTTTGTTAAATAAAGTATAGTTGTTTCACCCTCAATATCAGGATTAAGTGCAAAAATGATTTCTTTAATATCAGCAAGTCTATCTAACAATTCTTTAATATTTAAATCATCAATGCCAATACCATTAAGAGGGTCAACTTTTCCACCTAAAACATGATAAAGCCCTGTATAGATAGAAGATTTTTCAATTGCAAATACATCTTTTGTATCTTCAACAATACAAAGGATGGAATGATCCCTTTTAGGATTACGACAAATATCACAAATTTCAGTATCAGTTAAGCTTTGGCAAATCTTACAAGGTTTAATAGTTTCATAAGAAGACTTTAAAACATTTAAAAATGCATTAACATCTTCAGGCTTTTTACTTAAAAAATCAAAGGCAATTCTAGTAGCACTTTTTTTCCCTATACCTTGTAATTTTGAAAAAGCAGTAATTAAATCTTCTAATTTAGTCATAATTTTTCCTTTACTAATAAAAGGGAGTATTAGATACTCCCTTGAATATTTGTTAGTATTTATTGATTTTCACCAATTCTAGTAACTTTAAGAGTATTTGTAGTTCCTGTTTCAGAAATACCTGTTACTAATACAACTAAATCACCTTTTTTAATTCCAGTATAATTTTCATCTTCAGTTGTGATTGAATGACTTTCAGCAACTTCAACAGCCTTCTTAAAGAAATCATCAGTTTTATCAAGTTCAGTAGCTAATACAGCTCTAACACCTCTAACTACTGATAATTGTCTTGCAGTTTGTTCGTTATCTGTCAAGGCAATTATAGGTACAACTGGATTGTATTTTCTTATCATTTTAGCTGCTCTACCTGTCTTAGTCCAACAAACTATTAATTTAGCATTTAATGTTTCACTTGCATATACAGCACTTTTACTTATTGCTTCTGTAATAGTCATTGTACTAGGTGTATAAGTTCTTCTTTGAACTCCAATTTTATCAGTTACAGCTGAAATTTTTGTCATAGTTTTAACAGCTTCTACTGGGTATTTACCATTTGCAGATTCTCCTGATAACATTACTGCATCAGTACCATCAAGTATTGCATTAGCAACATCTCCTGCTTCGGCTCTTGTAGGTCTTGGATTTTTTTGCATTGAGTCTAACATTTGAGTAGCAGTTATAACTGGTTTACCAGCTTCATTACATTTTCTTATCATAACTTTTTGCATATAAGGAACTTGTTCAACGGGTACTTCAACACCTAAGTCTCCTCTTGCTACCATTATACCATCTGATAATTCAAGAATTTCATCAAAATTATCAAAACCTTCTTGAGTTTCAATCTTAGGTATTATTTTAATATTTTCTCCACCATTTTCATCAAGAACTCTTCTAACTTCAGCAACATCAGAAGCCTTTCTAATAAATGATGCTGCAACATAGTCAACACCTTGTTCACAACCGAATTTCAAATCGTCAATATCTTTAGGTGCTAATGCAGGTAAGCTAACTGATACATTTGGTAAGTTAACACCCTTCTTTTGTCCTAAAGAACCACTATTTTTAACTGTACAATATAATTCTTCACCTTTTATAGAGTCAACATTTAATGCAATTAAACCATCGTCTATTAAAATAGTATTACCAGGTTTTAAATCTTTTGTTATATCTTTGTATGAAACAGATATTTTCTTATCGTCTCCTTTGAAAGAATAATCAGTAGTTAAAATAATTTTGTGTCCTTCAACAAGATTGTACTTAATGTCTCCGTCTCTAAATTCACCTGTTCTGATTTCAGGACCTTTAGTATCTAACATTATAGCAACAAATTTACCAGTTTCTTTACATAATTTTCTTAATGTTACAATTCTCTTACCATGTTCTTCATGATCACCGTGAGAAAAGTTAAGTCTCATAACGTTCATACCACTTAATAATAGTTCCTTAAGTACTTCAGGTGATTCACTCTTAGGACCTATAGTACAAACAACTTTTGTCATTTTAATTTTCATAATTCCTCCTAAATTAATTATATATTAATTATTATATTGATAACATCATAGCAATTTCATAAAATTTTTGGTCTTTCTTTTCGTAATTTTCCCAAGCATAAGCAAGTTTGTGTGTAACGACCTTAGTTTTTTCAATTCCTAACATTATACCATTAGCTTCATTTTTTTCAATTAAGTCAACGGCAGCAATTCCAAGTCTTGTTGCAAGTAGTCTATCAAATGCAGTAGGTGCTCCCCCTCTTTGTATATGACCTAAAGTAGTAACCTTTACGTCAAGATCAGGATTTCTTTTTTGTAATGTATCTGCAATTTCTTTTGTATTACCTACTCCTTCAGAAACAACTATGACATCAAAGTTCTTTCCTTCGGCTCTTCTTTTACGAATTATATTTTCAATATCTTCTATTTTGTAAGGAACTTCTGGGATGATAGCTCCATTAGCTCCACCTGCTATACAAGCATTAAGTGCAAGATCTCCACAATTTCTTCCCATAACTTCAACTAATATAGTTCTATCATGTGATTGTGCAGTATCATGTAATTTTGATATAGCATCGATTACAATGTTAAGTGCTGTATGAAAACCAATTGTATAATCTGTACCGGCAATATCATTATCAATTGTACCAGGTAAACCAACAGTTTGAATACCATGTTCTAAGTTAAGAAAATGTGCTCCATGATATGAACCATCTCCACCTATAACAACAAGAGCTTCAATACCTCTTTTTTTCAAATTTTCAACGGCTTGTGCTCTGATTTTTGGATCTTTAAATTCTGGTAAACGAGCAGTTAATAATTTTGTTCCACCTTTATCGGCGATGTTTGCAACATCAAGAGGTGTCATTAAGTAAATGTCATCAGTTAACATCCCCTTATAACCTCTTTTTATTCCATAAACTTCCCAACCTTTATACATTGCGGCTTTTGCAACGGCACGAATAGCTGTATTCATTCCTTGTGCATCTCCACCGCTTGTTAAAATTGCTATTTTTTTCATATAAACTCCTTGTATCTATAGTTTAATTCAATAATAGCACTTTTTAATTTTTTTTTCAATATATAGCAAAATACTATAAGTTAAATTTTATGGAAAGTCAAATGGAAATATAAATAAAAAAAATTTTTTAGTAAAAAAATAATATATTGATTACTTCATTCAAATAAATATTAAAATTAAATTTTTTTGTTTAACAAGAATTAAGAATAAAGTGTTGAAGGTAATAAAATGTCACAAATATGGCTTATATAAAAATATGTTTTAAAAAAAGTTTAATTTATTTTTAAAATGTAAATAAAAAGTAAAATGCTATTGACAAAAAAAGGCGGGGGGGGGTACAATTATTAATGCTATTAAAAAAATGAAGGTGAATTATGAAAAAAATATGTGTATTAAGCCTATTACTTTCATTAGTAAGTTTTTCAAAGGGTTATGTAGAAACATATGGAAAATTCTATGTTGAAAGTAATGGAAATAATAAGGTTGATAAAGCAGGAATTAGATTGAATGTAGAACAAGGTAAGTTCAAATTTAAAACTAATATAGGGTTTGATGAGTTATATTTTAAAAAGATTGGATATAGTCGTTTTTTAAATAAAGATATGGAAAAAAGAAAATTAATTGACTATCCTAAATATGCAGATAATTATGATGAACTAAATAGTTATATGTATAATGTCAAACAAAATGTTGCTAAAGCTAGTAAAGCCAGTTTAGAATATGCAATGATAAGAGATGAAAAAGCAGATGTAACACTAAAAGCTAAAGTTAAATCTGAAGATTTTGGAGATATTTATAGAGAATATGTTCAACTTGGTGCAGATGTAGCTTTTAAATTTAAAGGTGGAGTGAAATTAGGTTTAGATAATAAGCTTAATTGCTATATTGAAAAAGAACAAAGACTTAGAACACAAAATAAGATTTATTTGGATGTTAATATTTCTAATAAAGCAAATATTAAAACAAGTTTTGGCATAGATCATTTTAATGAAAAAGTAGTAATAAATGATCCTGAATATTATGGTTCTGATTGGGGTTCTGAAAATGATACGTATTTTACAACAGGATTGGATTTTAGTGTAAAAGCTAATGAAAATGTGAATATAGATGGAAAATTTGCTACAATAAAGAACTATAAATATAGTAAGTTAAAACCATATGCACATCTAAATTATTTTGGTATTGGAGATTATAGAAAGTTATATACAGAAGAAGAAACTGGATATTTATATGAAGCGTATAATGGTGAAGAACATGATCAATTAATGACACAAAATTTTTATTTTAATAGTGTTAACTTAGATGATGTACGTAAGCCAAGCAGTGTATTTAAATCATATCTAAAAGTACAATATGTTAATAAAGATTTTAAAATTAAGGTTATGCCATTTGCAAATGCAATTTTCACCTATGTTACATATGAAAAAAATAATGGAGTTATATATGGACTTAATACAGAAATAAGTAATAAATTTTTAAATAAGTATTTACTTGGATCAAAAGTTAGAATAGTAGAGACTTTAAGAAATGAACGTTTTTTTTCAAAGGGAAATTTTCTAGATTTGGATGTTTATTCTGCATATGAAGGTAAAATTAATGATAAATTGACTTTAATTCCTAAAATAAGAGTTGAATATTTAAATAGACATTTAAAGCATATTGGAACTCTTGATGATTATACTAAGTTCTATAATGAATATTTTTTGCATAGATTAAAAGGTGAAGTAGGTTTAGAATTGAAATATAATGTAACAAATAATTTGATGCTTAATGCTGAAGCTATAGCAGGTTTAAAATTTGTTAAAGGAGAATATAAGTATATTTCTAAAGAAAAACAAAGAAATTTATCAGATAAGGCAATTAATGAATATTTGAAATTGAATTTTAATATGAAATATGAATGGAAATAATAAATTTTCCAAACTTGGCAATATTATTGAAGAAAGGGAAGAATAAATGAAAAAGAAAATAGCTTTATTATTATTTTTATTACAAATTTTAGCATTTGGAAATCAATTGCTTGACGGAAATGGAGGAAATCCTAATAAAGGAGGATCACAAACTCCACATAATGCAGGTTTAAATGAAGATACAAAAAAATATATAGATGAAGAATTTAAAAAAATGAGTGTAAAAAATATTGAAATGCAAGAGGCTGAAAATCAAAAAAGTGGGTTGTATGATGGAACATCTGCAGCTGTAGCAATAGCTAATTTGGGAATGGCAAATTCAAGCTTTAAATATAGCCATCAAATAAGTGGAGCATATGGTTACTATGGTAAAAATCATGCGTTTGCTTTAGGTGTTAGTGGTGTTTCGCCAGATGATAGAGTAACATATAGATTATCAAGTTCAGTTACACATAAAGGGAATTTTTCAGTAGGATTAGGTTTAGGAGTTCAATTTGGAAAATATAAGAATAACTCAATTGATTCAATGAAAAAAGAAATTAAAGATTTAAATAATGAAGTGAGTGACTTAAAAGAACAAATAAAGCAATTAAAAGAATTGATAAATAAAAAATGATATAATTTGACAGAAATTTGATAATTTGATATAATGAAAATACCTTGCTTTTAGACATATGTCTTTGGGCTAAAAACCATAAGGAAAGGAGAAATGAAGAATGACAAAGTATGAAATAATGTTTATACTAACAACACAAATTTCTGATGAAGAAAAAAAAGCTTGTGTTGAAACAGTTGAAACTTTATTAACACAAAATGGAGCTACAGAAGTTAGTACTGAAATTATGGGAGAAAGAAAATTAGCTTATCCTATAAAGAAAAAAGAAAATGGTTATTATGTTTTAACAAGTTTTGTTATGGATGGAACAAAATTAACTAATGTGGAAACAAAGTTGAATATAACTGAAAATATATTAAAATACATGATTGTTAAGAATGAAAAGTAAACCAAGAAAGGTGGACTAATATGAATTATGTAGGTTTGATGGGGAGACTAACAAAGGATCCTGAATTAAAGCAAACATCATCTGGTAAAACATATAGCAGATTTTCTATAGCAGTAAAAAAAGATTTTGTTAAAGACGGAGTAGATTTTATAAATTGTGTTGCTTGGGATAAAAGAGCAGAATTTATTGCAAATTATTTTAAAAAAGGGCAAAAAATTTTAATACAAGGAAGAATTAATACAGGTACATATGAAGTTAATGGTGAAAAAAGAACTTCATTTGATATAGTTGTAGATAAGGCAGACTTTATAGAAAGTATGGCTAATGGTAGTTCAACAAATAGTACTAGAAATGATGATACTATGGATTATGAAACTACAATGGATGAAGATTCAGATGATGGTGAAGATTTTCCATTTTAAAAGGAGGTAAAAATGAAACCAGTTGCTGAATTTAAAAGAAGAAAAAGAAGACCAAAGGTAAAATTTAAAATAGAAGAATTAAGTTATAAGAATGTTGAATTATTGAAAAACTTTATGAATGATAAAGGTAAGATATCTCCAGCAAGAGTAACAGGTCTTGATGCAAAACTTCAAAGAAAAGTAGCAAAAGAAATAAAAAGAGCAAGACAAATTGCTTTATTACCATATACAAAAATTGAAAAATAAATTAAAGCTAGTGAAAACTAGCTTTTTTAGAATATTGTAAGATATGAGGTGAAATATTTGAAAAAGTACTTATATTTTAGTTTTCTTATAGTTATTATTTTAGTGAGTTCTTTAATAGTATTTCAACTATGGAAATTAAATAATATAAACGATAAAAATGGCATTAATATAGCAAATATAAAAAAAGGAAATTTCAAATCGGAATTATTAGAAGATACAATTGAAAAATTTAAAGTAGAAACTAAAAAATCAAATATAGAAATTAGTAAATTTTCCTTAATAAAATATGATAATAAGACTTATTATAAAATGAGTATAAATAATTTGAAAAATTCAGAATATTTAATCCATTATGAGGGAATAAATGTAAGTGCCTTGTATGCAAGTATTTTCAATGTAAATGAGGCGAATATGCCTACTGTGGAAAATATTATTACTACTTTAATTTGTGTTTCTGATAAAAATATAGATGAAATAGAAAGTAAGAAAATATGTTCTGAATTACTATTAACAGTAGATAAAAATAAAAATTCATCACAATTGAAGTATAAAAATAATTTAATATATACCTTAGAAATTACAGATAATTCAAATATAATTTTTAGTATAAAATAAAACAGCTTTTGCTGTTTTTTTTTATAAAAAATAAGTGAGATTTGTATAATCTCACTTATTAAATTTATTATTTTTATTTATCAATTTTAGCAACAACTCCAGAAGCAACTGTTCTTCCACCTTCTCTTATTGCAAATCTTAATCCTGGTTCCATTGCAATTGGGTGTATTAATTTTACTTCTACTGATACATTATCTCCAGGCATTACCATTTCTACTCCTTCTGGTAATTGTACTTCTCCTGTTATATCTGTTGTTCTAAAGTAGAATTGTGGTTTGTATCCTGTGAAGAATGGTGTATGTCTTCCACCTTCTTCTTTTGTTAGAACATATATTTCTCCCTTGAATTCTGTATGTGGTGTTATTGTTCCTGGTTTTGCTAATACTTGTCCTCTTTCTACTTCTTCTTTCTTAACTCCTCTTAGTAATGCTCCTATATTATCCCCTGCTTGTCCTTGGTCTAATAATTTTCTGAACATTTCTATTCCTGTTACTGTTGTTTTTGATGTTGGCTTGATTCCTACTATTTCTACTTCATCCCCAACTTTTACAACTCCTCTTTCTACTCTTCCTGTTACTACTGTTCCTCTTCCTGTTATTGTCATAACATCTTCTATTGGCATCAAGAATGGTTCGTCTATTGGTCTATTTGGTGTTGGAATGTAGTCATCTACTGCCTTAATTAATTCTAAGATTTGTTCTTCTGCTTTTGCATCTCCTTCTAAGGCTTTTAATGCTGATCCTTTTATTACTGGTATTTCATCTCCTGGGAATCCATATTCAGTTAATAATTCTCTTACTTCCATTTCTACTAATTCTAGTAATTCTTCATCATCAACCATATCTACCTTATTTAAGAATACTACTATGTAAGGTACTCCTACTTGTCTTGCCAACAAGATGTGTTCTCTTGTTTGTGGCATTGGTCCATCTGCTGCTGATACTACTAGAATTGCTCCATCCATTTGTGCTGCTCCTGTTATCATGTTCTTTACATAGTCAGCATGCCCTGGACAGTCTACGTGTGCATAGTGTCTTGTTTCTGATTCATATTCTATGTGAGCAGTGTTGATTGTTATTCCTCTTTCTCTTTCTTCTGGGGCTTGGTCGATATTTTCAAAATCTACCTTTTGTGCCAATCCTTTTGCTGCTAATACTTTTGATATTGCTGCTGTTGTTGTTGTCTTACCATGGTCTACATGGCCTATTGTCCCTATGTTTACATGGGGCTTACTTCTTTCATACTTTTGTTTTGCCATTTGTTTTTCCTCCATAAAAATACATATATTTTTACAAATTGTAGCATAAAATAAAAAAAAAGTCCAATTTTAAATGGATATATCTTTCTTTTTTTGTTATACTATATGTACAATAAAAAAGGAGGTGCGATGTGGAAAAACTTAGTAACAAAGAAGTTGAAGAATTGAAGCAAGAGATAAAAGCTAGATTATCAGATGTAGATAATAAAGAAATAGATGAAGATGAGAATATAAGCAGAGAAGAATTGGCACAGGAATTAAGGCATATAGATGATAATGAAAAATTACATGAATACTTAGAAGAGCATCATGATGTAGATATTGCAGAATCATTTGAAGAAATTGACAAAGATGAAGATTTGTTGAAAATTTTGAATGCTATGACAGATGAAGAAAAAGCTGCGATATTAGAAGAGGCAGATGAGGACATACAAAAGAGGATAGTTGAACTTTTGCCAGAAGATGATGTGCTAGATATTTTTTCACATATGTCACCAGATGATATTGTTGATATATTGGGATATATTAATTTCCAAAAGAGAAAAAATTTACTAAATAATATGAAAAGATCCGATGCAAATAAATTAAGAGAACTTTTAGGGTATGAAACAGACAGTGCTGGTGGTATAATGACAACACAATTTATTGCATTTAAAAAAGATTTGAAGATAAAGGATATTTTAGAAAAAATTAAAATTATTGGTCCTAAGACAGAATATATTGAAACAATATTTGTTTTAGATGTTGATGGGTCTTTAATGGGAGAAGCGGACTTAAGAGATATACTTGGATCATCAGATGATACCATATTGGAAGAAATAACAAATGAAAATTTTAAATATGTAAAACCTATGGTTGACCAAGAAGAGGTTGCCTTATTAGTTTCAAAATATAGTTTGAAAGTTGTGCCTGTAGTTAGTGATAAAATGGCTTTAATGGGAATAATTACAATAGATGATGTTGTAGATGTAATTCAAGAAGAACATACAGAAGATATGCTAAAATTGGCAAGTACAGGTGATGATGAAGATATTTATACAGGTCTTTATGAATCTATAAAGAAAAGGTTACCATGGTTATTTATAAATTTACTTACAGCATTTTTAGCATCATTTACAGTTGGAATTTTTCAAAATACAGTAGATAAAGTTGTTGCTTTGGCTGTAACCATGCCAATAGTTAGTGGTATGGGTGGTAATGCAGGGACTCAAGCATTGGCTGTAACAATTAGATCAATAGCATTGGGAGAATATGATGGTAATGAAAATTTGATGATTTCAATAAAATATATTGTATTAGGCTTTATAAATGGTTTAGTATTAGGTCTTTTTTGTGGAATTATAATAGCAGTTGCTTTTCATAATGTTTATTTAGGAATTGTTATTTTATTATCTATGATAGGAAATTGTATAATAGCTTGTTTAGTAGGCTATCTAATACCTATAGGCTTGCAAGCTATAAATATAGACCCTGCTATGGCGTCAGCAGTAATATTAACTACAGTTACAGATGTATGTGGATTTTTCCTTTTCTTAGGTTTAGCAACAACTGTAATAGATAAGTTATAATAATTGACACAAAATTAAAAATTATAGTATAATTTAAGTAAATAAGGTTTGGAGGAAATAGATGAAATTACTTATAAATCAAGTATTTGATGTGTTAAATGAAAATATAAAAAAAATATTTAATGTAGAAATTGAAAAAAAAGATTTACAAAATTCTACAAAAAAAGAATTTGGAGATTTTCAAACGAATTTTGCTATGGTTAATTCAAAAAAAATAGGTAAAAATCCAAGGGAAATTGCTAAAGAATTAGTAGAACAATTTGATGGTATGGGAATAATAAAGAAAATTGAATTAGCTGGTCCTGGCTTTATAAATATATATGTTTCAGATGAAAAATTAAATGAAGAAATAACAAGATTTGGAAGTGAAAAATTTGAATATGGAATAGATACAAGCAGAATAGTAGCAATAGATTATTCATCACCAAATATTGCAAAAAGAATGCACGTTGGACATTTGAGATCTACAATAATAGGAGATGCTTTAAAAAAGATTTATGAAGAAATAGGATTTAAAGTTTATGGAGATAATCATATAGGAGACTGGGGTACACAATTTGGTAAACTTATAGTTGCATATAATAAATGGTTAAATAAAGAAGCATATGAAAAAAATGCAATAGAAGAATTAGAAAGGCTATATGTTTTATTTTCAACAGAATCTAAAAAAGATCCTAGCTTAGAAGAAGAAGCAAGAGAAGAATTAAGAAAAGTTCAAATAGGAGATCCAGTTAATTTAGCATTGTGGAAGGAATTTATAACTTACTCAATGAAAGAATATCAAAAGGTTTATGATAGACTTGATATCCATTTTGAATTAGTTAATGGTGAGTCATTTTATAACGAAATGATGCCAAAAGTATTAGATGATTTGAGACAAAAAGGTTTGGCTAAGGAAGATGACGGAGCTTTAGTAGTATTCTTTGATGAAAATAAATTACCACCTTGCATAGTTCAAAAAAAGGATGGTAGTTTCTTGTACTCAACTTCAGATTTAGCAACTATAAAATATAGAAAAGAAAAATTGAATGTTGACATTGCCTTATATGTTGTTGATGAAAGACAAGCAGGTCATTTTAAACAAGTATTTGAAATTTCAAGATTATTAGGTGGTTTATATGAATATGAAAAACACCATACACAATTTGGAATTATGAGATTTGGAAATGGAATGATTTTTTCATCAAGAGGTGGAAATGTAATAAGACTTACAGATTTATTAGATCAAGCAAAAGAAGAAGTTAAGAAAGTGGTTGACGAAAAAAATCCTAATCTTTCAGAAGAAGAAAGAGATAAAATTTCTGAAGCTGTTGGAGTTTGTGCAATAAAATATTTTGATTTAAGTCAAAATAGAACTTCACCTATTTTATTTGAATGGGATAAGGTTTTAAGTTTTGAAGGTAATACAGGTCCATATTTACAATATACTTATGTTAGAATTAAGTCTATATTAAATAAAGTTGATAAGATAGATGAAAATGCAAAAGTTTTAGTAGAATCTTCAACTGAAGCAGAAAGAGATTTAGTTTCTACAATATTAAAATTACCTACAGCAGTTATTAAAGCTTATGAAACAAAAAAACCTAATGTAATAGCAGATTATGTTTATGATTTAGCTAAAAAATTTAATAGTTTTTACAATAATGAAAAAATATTGACAGCTTCATCAGAAGAATTAAGAAATTCTCGTATACTTTTATCAGAAAAGGTTGGGGAAGCTTTGAAAAAGAGTTTGGCATTATTAGGAATTAAAACAGTAGATAAAATGTAAAGAGGGGAAAAGTTATGTTTAAAAAAATTGTGTTTTATTTTTCAATGTTATTATTACTTTTTTCATGTGCTGGTCAAATTGCAAAAAGTCAATTTGAAAGAGGAGAATATAGAGAAAGTGTAAAAACAAGTTTAAGTTTACTAGAAAATGGTAAATATAGTAATTTGAAATTAGAAGAAAAACAAGAAATTTTGAATAGAATGAAAATAATTGATAATTTTTATGCTAATGCAGAAAATAATCCAAATATTTCAACTATGTATGATGCTTTTGCAATAGGTTATATGATAAATACTAAAGTACCTGAATTATCACAACAAATGGTTAATTTAAATAAAAATACAGTAGATAGATTAGCAAATACTTTGGAATATAAGATAACTAGTAATTTAGCAAATGGATATGAAAAAAATGAAGTTGACTCTATGGAAGCAATAAGATGTGATATGAAGGAAATAAGAATACCTTATTCTAAATATGCAAATATGTATAAAAATATTTCAAAAGCTATTGCAGATAAATATTATAAATTAGCTGAAAATACAACAAGTATTCAAAAAGCAATTGATTATTATAAGTCTTGTTATATAGCTTATAGTGATTTTTATAGCGATTATAGAGGAGCAAAAACAAAATATAAAGAATTACAAAGAGAACTTGATATACAAATGGCAAATAAGCTATATGAAGTAGCAAAAAGTTATTATTCTATGAATGACTATAATACAGCTTTAATGAAGTTCAAAGAAGCTCGTGCTTTATATAATAAATATTATGAATATAATAGCAGAATTAGAGATATAGATGTATATATTGAAAATTTAAATAATAGAATAAAGGAAAATAAAGCAGAAGAATATTTCCAAAAAGCTTGTATTTATCAAGCAAAAGGAGATTATATGATGGCTGCTAAATATTTCTATGAAGCACATAATGTGATTAATAATTATAAAGGAAGCTATGATTTAGCTAAAAGAATGGAAAATAATTTGAATGATTATAATTATAAATCAAAAACATACAAATTATATGCCGAAAAATTTAGTAGAGAATCTTTGATAGAAAGATTACTTTTCAGCAAAGGTTACACAAGAACAGAATATAATCCTAGTTATGATTTAACATATAAAGAAGAATATAGTTATTATAACGATAACTATTCAGGAAAAGAAATGTTAGAAGTAAGATTTTTCTTATTTAATGGAAATAGTATTATTTCTGATAAGGTTGTTAGATATAGTAATGATTATGGATATGGTATGCCATTAGGAAAAAATAGAATGCTTAATTTAAAAAGTTATGATATAGATAATGCAGCAAATTATTTCATAAATAATGCTATTGGAAGTTTTAGATAGGAGTGAATTTTAATTGAGGGCAAAAGATATACTTATTGAAAATAATATAAAGTTATCAATACAAAGAGTTGAAATACTTAATTATTTACTTTTAGCTAAAAATCATCCTAGTGTTGATATGATTTATCTAAGCCTTTCAAATAAAATACCTACTTTATCTAAGACAACTATCTATAATACATTAAAATTATTTGTAAAAAAAGGTATAGTTAATGAAATAGCCATAGAGGGAAAGGAAGTGCGATATGATGCACTTCCACAACCTCATGGGCATTTTAAATGTCTGAATTGCAATAAAATATGTGATTTTGATTTTGATATAAAGGGCATAAATATTAAAATTTTAGAAAATATAAAAATAGACACAGTTCAATTTTATATTAAAGGGTTGTGCGAAAAATGCACTGGTGGTAAATGATGACTAATATTATTGAAAAAATAACAGAAAACTATAAAAAATTATCAGACAGTGAAAAACAAGTTATTGACTATGTTCTGGGTTTCAAAAATAAAAAAGAATTAAAAATAAAAATAATAGAAGAAAGTTTGTATATTTCATCATCGACAATAATTAGAGCTTGCAAAAAAATAGGTTATGATTCTTTTAATCAATTCAAATTTGCTTTAATTAATTCAGAACATGAAGAGGTATTGAAAAATAATAAAACTATTGATATTTTTAAAAATAATATAAAAAAAGATTTTGAAAAAACCTTATCACTAATTACTGATGAAAAATTAGAACAAATTATATCAGAAATAAAAAGGGCAAAAAGAATATTTTGTATAGGGATAGGAATGAGTTCACAGGTATGCATAGAATTTAATAGACAACTTAAATTGTTGGGCTTTTGGGCAAATGATTATATTGAAAAATATGCAATACAAACTATACCTGATATAATAGATCAAAATGATTTGATTGTAGATTTTTCATTAAGTGGTGAAGACAGTGAGATAAATAAAATGCTATTAAACACAAAGATGAAGGGAGCAAGAATAGCAGGTATATGTTCTTTGAGTAATAATAGTTTAGCAAATTTAAGTGATACATTAATAACTGTTTATAATACAAGAATTGAAAGAAAAAGGATAAGATCAAGATTAATGCTACATTTAGCAGCTACTTTAATAATAGAAAAATTAATAATGTCGATTTAGTAAAAAATTACTATAATAGGCATTTTTTTTATTATAAGTCAAAAATGGCAAATATAATGGACATTTTGAATATGTAGGTTATACTATCCATATAAGAAATAAATAGGAGGCATTGAAAGCATGGAACGTAACAAAGTAGTAGTAGCATTCGAAAAATTTGGTAGAAGTTTTTTATTACCAGTATCTGTACTACCAGCAGCAGGAATATTAAAAGGAATAGGATCGGCTTTTACAAATTCAAATACAATAAAAATGTACTCATTTTTAGATGTTAAATTTTTACAAATATTTATGAAATTATTAGTTACATTAGGAGATGTAGCATTTAAAAATTTACCGCTTATGTTTGCTGTAGGTGTTTGTGTAGGATTAGCAAAAAAAGAAAAAGGTTCAGCTGCTCTATCAGCAGTATTAGGATTTTTATCTTTCCATTATATAATGAACTTTTTGTTAAAAGTAACAAATACATTAGTTGTTAGTGATGGTTTGACTAAAGCTCAAGTAAGTCAATTGATGGCACAAAGCATGCAAACAAAAGTATTAGGTATTCAAACAATGGATTTGAATGTGTTTGGAGGATTAATAGTAGGTGTTGTAGCATATTATGTACATAAAAAAGCACTTAATGTACAATTACCACAAGTAATAGGATTCTTTAGTGGACCTAGATTTGTACCTATCATTGTAATGCCAGCAATGGCAATAGTTGCAAGTATTATGTTTGTAATTTGGCCAACTGTACAACATGGAATAAATTTTGTATCAGTAATGATTCTTAAATCTGGATATATTGGAACTTTCCTATATGCATTAGCTGAAAGATTCTTACTTCCATTTGGACTACATCATGGTTTAAATTGGCCAATTAGAACAACAGAATTAGGTGGTACTTTTGTTATCAATGGTAAAACAGTATGTGGAACAATTAATGCATATATGGCTTCAATAGGAGATGCAAATACAAAAATAGATCCAAATATTACAAGATTTAGTTCTGGAAAATTTGTATACAACATGTTTGGTTTACCAGGAGCAGCATATGCTATGTATAAGACTGCTAAAAAAGAAAATAAAAAAATGGTTGCCTCTTTATTATTTGCAGCTGCAGGAACTTCATTCTTAACTGGAATTACAGAACCATTGGAATTTACTTTCCTATTTGTTGCACCAATGCTATATGCTGTACATGCATTTTTAGCAGGATTAACATTATTAGCTATGCATATTATGGGAGCAGCTTTTCTTACACCAACAGGTCATGGATTAATAAATTTCATAATTTATGGAGTTTTACAAGGAACAAGAACAAAATGGTATTTATTACCTATAGCAGGTGTTGTATGTTTCATCGTTTATTACTTTGTATTTAAGTTTATGATTTTAAAATTTGATTATAAGACACCAGGAAGAGAAGGAAATATCGAAGATATACATATTTCTACAAAGGAAGAAGCAAGAAGCAAATATGGCTTAAAAACTTTAAAAGATGAAAAAAATAAGACTAAGATGGATAAACATGAACAAGCATTAGGTTTGATAGAATGTTATGGTGGAAAGGATAATATTGTATCTGTAGATGCTTGTATTACAAGACTTAGAATTGATGTTAAAGATAAAAGCATTGTAGATAAAGAAAGAATAAAAAAAGAATTTAAAGCAATGGGTGTTACAGAAAATGGTATGCAAGTGCAATCAATATATGGTGCACATGCACAAGTGTTAAAAATGGAAATAATAGATATACTAGGATTAGAAGACTAATGAAAAAATTAATAATTACAGATTTAGATGGAACTTTATTACAAAATTCAGTTGAAATATATAAAAAAGATCTTGAAAAGATGAGAGAGTTTCAAGAAAAATATTTAATAGGTGTTGCAACTGGAAGATCATTGAAAGAAATTAAATATATTGAAAAAAATAATAATCTTAAATTTAGCTATAAAATAGCCTTTAATGGAGCACAAATTCAAAAAGATGATGAACTAATTTTTGAAAAACATATAGATGAAGATATCTTAGAAAGATTATACAAATTTTTACAAGAAAATAATCTGATATTTGATGCTTTAGATGGAGAAAAAAGGATAGGAAATTTTAATCATGAAAATCCAAAATCTTTATGGAATATGGAACTTATTTGTGTACATAATCCGTATGGACTGTTGAAAGGTTTAAAAATATATAAGGTAAATATAAGACCAAAGGCAGAAGAATGTGATGAAATATTAAAAAGGCTAAAAGAAAATTTTGAAGATTTATCAATTTTTAAAACAGCAAAAACAAGAATAGAAGTTTGTTCAAAAAATTTATCAAAAGGAGTAGCAATAAAAAAAATAAAAGAAATTGATAAGCTTGACATTATAGCATTAGGAGATTCAGGTAATGATGTAGAAATGTTTAAAGAAGCAGATTATTCTATTTGTATGCATCATGCTCCAGAAAATGTGAAACAAGAAGCAGATTTAATAGTAAAATCTATTTGTGAAATAGAAGAAATTTAAGTAAACAAATACTTGATTTTTATATAAAAAAGTGTTATTATGTTAAGGTATTAATTGAAGCTTATAAAGGAGGAATAATGGCACATACTAAATCATCTAAAAAAAGAATTGTTTTAGGAGAAAGAAATAGACTTAGAAATCAAGCTATAAGAAGCAGAGTTAAAACTTTCGTAAAAAAAGTTTTATTAGCTATTGAAGAAAAAAATATAGAAGATGCTAAAGCAGCATTGTCTGTAGCTTTCAAAGAATTAGATAAATCAGTTACTAAAGGAGTATTAAAGAAAAATACTGCTTCAAGAACAAAGTCAAGATTATCGTTAAAAGTTAAAGCATTAGGATAGTAAACTCTTAACAAAACTAATATTTATGCACCTTGTAAAAGGTGCATTTTTTTTAATTAGTTAAAATGTGAAACTATTCATGCATTAATTAAATGTTTTAAATTAATAGAGTATTAGACAAATTGATTTTTATATTAGTTTAGCTTCTTATGAAATTTTACATAATTATCTTTTAAAATTAAAAAAATGGGTATAATAATGAAAAAAATTTATATAAAAAAAGGGGCTGTATTATGTAATACAGCCAAATCTTTATTCAGATAAATTCATATTTAAGATTAACATACCAGTTCTTGTTAATTTGTTAGACATTGTCTTTTTATCGTCATATTTTCCAAATAGAATAATAGTAAATCTACCTTTTTCTTCAGTGAAAATTCTATCTTTTGTTTCTTCATTTACAACCATTTTACCTTTAAAAGTAAGATTTTCATTTTCTTGTAATCTAACTTCAGTATAGTCTTTATTTAAGAAATCAATGTGTGTGTGTGGGAAACCAGCGTTGTATGAATGGAAATGCATTTCTTTTTCAAATTTTTCAGGTGCATAATCAGCTCTATCGAATAATAGGAATTTAGCTTCTAGGTAAGCATTTTTACCATATGTAGTTATAGTTATTAATTTGTTAGCTGTTTCATATCCAGTACTTGTTTTTTCTATATCAACTAAACCAAAATCACCTATAAGAGCATGTAGTTCTCCTTCATGAGTTCCAATGCTTAATGTAGTATTTAAAGCAGAATTTACTGAATGATAAGTAGTTGCATTTTCTAATTTAACATCAGCATGATTGCCATGTGCAAAAGTTGATAATGCAAAAGACATTGTTAAAATTAATAATAGTTTTTTCATCTTATTTCTCCTCTTTATTTTTGATTATCACGATTATATAACAACATTTTTAGCAAGTCAATAAGCCAAATTCAGTTCTTTGTATAAATAATCTTAGTTATTTTAGCATTTTAAATAGGTGAAAGAAATGCAAATTTTTCAGTTATTTATTTATAAGTCTTAAATAGACAATTGCATTTCTATATGATATAATTTAACAAATAGAAGTTGGAGAAGGACTTATGGAATTTAATTTTTTTGGAAATAAATTTGAGTTAAGTATAAAAAAGCAGGAAGACATAGAAGAAATTAAAAAAGGAAATATATATGACAGATATAATTTTAAAATATCCATATTTTTGTTAATATTTATGTTTTTTTCTGCCCTTTTTATATATTACAAAAATAAAAATGAATATATAATAGGGACTCAGGCTAAACATGATGTTATTGCATATAAAACAATTAAATATGAAAAAGACATTTTAGATAAAGATTTAAAAAGCAAAATTTTAAAGAATACAAAGCCTGAATATAATAGAAAAGAAGATGTCGAAAAGGAAGAAATAGCTAGATTTACAAAAGTTCTAACAGAATTGAGTAGTTTAGATTTAAAAAATGAAAAATTAGTTAGAGAATTTATAGATGCAAATAATTTAGATATAAAGACAGAAGATTTGATTAGTGTTGGTATAAATGGTGGAAATAAATATCACATATATTTAATAGATATTTTATCAAAAATATATGAAGAAGGAGTTATATCTCCAGAAGATCTAACAAAGATATTATCTAAAAAACAAATAGTTTTAGATGACTATGAAAAAGAATTAATAAAGAATTTTGTTAAACCTAATTTAGTTATAAATGAAGAAGAAACAAAATTAAAAATTGAAAATAATATAAAGGCTTTAAAGAATAATACTATAGTTATAAAAAAAGGAGATTTTATTCTTAAAAAAGGTGATGAAATTACCTCAAGTGCTTATGAACAATTAAAAGTATTAGGTCTTGTTACGGGTTATGATAAAACTGTTAGAAATATTTTTACGGTAGTATACACTTTGATGATAGCAATTTCATTTTATATAAGTGGAAAAAAATTTTTGAAAAAAGGTATTAATTCTAAAGGTTTTTATCCAACATTAATAAGTTTCTTTTTTGTTAATTTTATTTATTTATTAACTATAAATAAATCAGATACTTTGCTATATTTAATACCTTTCGCAGTTGTATCAATAATTGCATCTATTCTAACCACTGATAAAATGTTTTCATTAGCGATATCAGCAATGACGAACTATTTATTAGCACCTAATTTGGAATGGTTCATAGCTATGATGATAGTATCATTGGTAGCAATGTATAATAATTCAAAAATAACTAATAGAATGGAATTAGTAAAAAATGGATTTAAAGTAGGAGCATTACAAGCTATTTTTGCTATTATATATTCAGCAGTTTATAACTATGATTTGAAGTTGATGACAATAATATTGACTTTTTCTATAATCTCTGGTTTTTTAACAGGTATGATTTGTTTAGGTATTATGCCATATTTTGAAAATGCCTTTTCAATATTAACAGACATAAAACTTTTAGAAATAGGAGATTATTCATCACCATTACTTAAAAGATTACTACTTGAAGCTCCCGGAACTTTTTATCATAGTGTAATGGTAGGAGCACTAGCAGAACAAGCTGCAGAAGCAATAGGAGCAAACCCTATACTCGCTAGAGTTGGGGCATATTATCATGATATAGGTAAATTAAAAAGACCAATTTATTTTGTTGAAAATCAAGGAGGTCTAAGTAATTTGCATGATGAATTGAAGCCTTCGCTTAGTTCTTTAATTTTAACTTCTCATCCTAGAGATGGATATATTTTAGGAAAACAATATGGCTTGCCACAAGAAGTGTTGGATATAATAATACAACATCATGGGACAACAATGGTGCAATATTTTTATTATAAGGCAGTTGAAACAGGGGAAAATATAAGTGAAACAGATTTTAGATATGCAGGACCTAGACCACAAACAAAAGAATCAGCTATAGTAATGTTGGCAGATACAGTAGAAGCAGCAGTTAGAGCATCAACTGATAAGAGTAAAGAAGGTATAGAAAATACCATAAGATATTTAATAAAGTATAAGATAGATGATAATCAATTATATGAATGTGAAATTAATTTAAAAGATATTGAAACTTTAGTACAGGCATTCTTAAAAGTTTTAAAAGCAGCTTATCATGAAAGAATACAATATCCTAAAATTAATAGAAAGTAGAAGGTAATTATGTTAGATATAGACATATGTTATGATGTTGAAAAAATAGAAGAATATTATGATGAAGATAAAATTAAAGAATATTTAGAATATATTTTAAAAAATGAAAAAAATGATTTTGATAGTAAAACTTATTATATTTCATTTATGTTAACAACTAATCCTGTTATACATAAAATAAATAAAGAATATAGAAATGTTGATAGACCAACAGATGTTATTTCATTTGCATATAATGAAACTGAAAATATAGGCCCAATGGAAGTTGTTGGAGATATAATAATTTCTATAGATAAAGTTAAAGAACAAGCTAAAGAATATGGACATTCAGATAAAAGAGAATTCTTTTATCTTTTGACACATGGTATGTTACATATTTTAGGTTACGATCATATAGAAGCAGATGAAAGAAAAATAATGAGAGAAAAAGAAGAAAGATATTTGAGTGCTTATGAGTACAAGAGATAATAAAAATAAAAAAGAAAATAGAATAATTGAAAGTTTTAATCATTCTATAGATGGTATTATAGCAACTATAAGAAGCGAATCGCATATGAGATTTCATATTTTTATAGCTTTTATTATAATAATTTTAGCTATGATCTTTGAAATAACAAAGGCAGAATTATTAATCTTAATACTTGTAGTTTCATTAGTTTTTATTACAGAAATAATAAATACAAGTATTGAAAAAACAGTTGATCTTGTTATACAAGAGAACAATCCTTTGGCAAAATTTGCAAAAGATGCAGCAGCTGGAGCAGTCATGATAGCAGCAATTGCAGCAATTTTTATAGGCTATATTATATTCTTTGATAGAATATTAAAATTTGTTGTAACAGCACATTATATTGCAAGAATAACAGGTAGAATTTCAAATATTGCCTTATTAATTTTAGCACTTTTGTGTATTATAGTAGTAAGTTTAAAGGCCTATTTTAAAAAAGGTACAGCTTTTGAGGGAGGTATGCCTAGTGGTCATGCAACAATAGCAAGTTCTTTGGTAATAATTGTAATGTTTATGACACACGACACAAGAGTAATTTTATTAACTTTTCTACTATATTTGTTAGTTTGTCAAAGTAGGATTAAAGCAGGAATACATACATTTAAAGAAGTCGTTGTAGGAAGTATTATTGGCTTTAGTGTAACATATATAATATTTATAACATTAATAAAATTAGGAAAGATTTTTTATTAGGAGGAAATAATGGAAGAAATTTTAGTTTATGGACATAGAAATCCAGATTCAGATGCTATTTGTACTGCAATAGCTTATGCAAATTTGAGAAATATTATCAAGCCAAAAGAAAAGGCTGTTGCTGTTAGAATAGGTGATGTAAATGAAGAAACAAAATATGCCTTAAAATATTTTGGTGTAGAAGCTCCAGAATATGTTGAAAATGTTTCAGGTAGAAAAATAATATTAGTAGATCATAATGAAAGAACACAAACAGCAGATGGATTTGAAGAAGCGAAAGTTTTAGAATTAATTGATCATCATAGAATAGCTAATTTTAAAACAGATGAACCTTTACATGCTAGAGTTGAACCCTATGGTTGTACATCAACAATAGTTTGTGAAATGTATCAAGAAAAAAATGTAATTCCTTGTAAGAAAATGGCAGGAATGATGCTAAGTGCAATTATATCAGATACTCTTTTATTTAAATCACCAACTTGTACAGAACATGATGTTGAAGCTTGTAAATATTTAGCTAAGATTGCTTGTGTAGATTTGAAAGAATATGGTATGGCTTTATTAAAAGCAGGAACTAATTTAAGTTCTAAAACTGAAAAAGAAATTTTGAATATGGACATGAAAATATTTGAATTAGATAAGGGAAGATTTGGAATTGCACAAGTAAATACAGTAAATGAAGAAGAATTATTAGCCAAAAAGGAAGTATTTATAAACGAAATAGACAAAATGTTAAAAGATTTAAATCTTGAAGGCTTTATGTTTGTAATAACAAATATTTTAACAAATGACTCAGTTGGAGTTATAAGAGGAAATAGAGTAGATATTATAGAAAAAGCTTTTGAAACTAAGGCAGAAAATGATACTATTTTATTAAAAGGTATAGTTTCAAGAAAGAAACAAATTGTACCACCATTAACAAGGGCTGCAAGTAATAATTAAAATAAATTTTCAATATGTGTAAACCTTATTGACAATCCGTAAAAATAGGTTAAACTTATAGTAATAAAAAGCATTCAAGGAGAGTGATGAATGTGGATTTATACAATAAGGCTATAGATGAATTAAAAAATAATTTTAATAATAAATACTTGGTTATTTTAGATAGAAATAATGCTAGTATAGTGTATAAAGGTAGTGTAAAAGTAGAAGAATTTGAATTTAAAGATGATATAGATGAAATAGTAAAAAGGATATTTATATTTTATTTAGAAAATGGTAAAAAATTGATATTTGATTTTGAAGATGTAATTTATGTCAAATTGAATCAATTGAATGAATATGGTTTGGTATATTCAAATTTTTTATTCTTAATTAATAATTTAAACAAAGATAGTATAAAATCATATATTGAATTTCAAAATTTTGATTTATCAGCTAATGAAATAGAAGATATACTATATGAAAAATAAAGATATGAATTAGCTTTAATTTGTATCTTTTTTTGTGCTCTATAATTTTAAATGATATTGTGCTATAATTGTATTAAAAACACTAAAAGAAGGGAAAAAATATGTTTCAAAAATTAGAAGAAGTTGAAAAAAAATATGATGAATTAAATAAACAATTAATGGATCCTAAAATTATGTCAGATCCTAAAAAAATAATGGAATGTAATAAAGCAATAAATGCAATAGAAGATATTGTTGAAAAATATAGAGAATATAAGGCGAAAAATACAGAATTTACTAATTTAAAACAAGATATAAAAGAAGAAAAAGATCATGAAATGAAAGAAATAATGCAAGAGGAAATCAATGATTTAGAAAAAGAAATTCCTAAGATAGAAGATGAACTTAAAATTTTATTATTACCAAAAGATCCAAATGATGAAAAAAATGTAATAGTAGAAATAAGAGCTGCTGCAGGTGGAGATGAAGCTGCCTTATTTGCTGCAGATATTTTTAGAATGTTTACAAGATATGCTGAAAGATGTAGATGGAAAACTGAAGTTTTAGATAAAAATGAAATAGGTGTTGGAGGATTAAAAGAAATAACTTTTATGATAAAAGGTAAGGGAGCTTATTCAAGACTAAAATTTGAAAGTGGAGTTCATAGGGTTCAAAGAGTTCCAGATACTGAATCTTCTGGAAGAATTCATACTTCAACAATAACAGTTGCAGTTTTACCTGAAGTTGAAGATGTAGCTGAAGTTGAAATAAATCCAAGTGATTTAATTATAGATACATATAGATCATCTGGTGCTGGAGGACAACACGTAAACACTACAGATTCAGCAGTTCGTATTACTCATAAACCAACAGGTATTGTTGTAACATCTCAAGACGGAAGATCACAAATAAAAAACAAAGAAGCTGCAATGAAAGTATTAGCTTCAAAATTATTTAATCTTGAAAGAGAAACTCAAAGAAAAGAAATTGAATCTCAAAGAAGAGCACAAGTAGGTATGGGAGATAGATCTGAAAAGATAAGAACATATAATTTCCCACAAGGAAGAGTTACAGATCATAGAATAAAATTAACTTTACATAAATTAGATGCTTTCTTAGATGGAGATTTGGATGAAATGATAAATGCATTAATAGCATATAATCAAGCAGAATTATTACAAACAGTCGGAGATGAATAATGCAAACTTTGTTAGAATTATTAAAAAAAACTGAAGAATATTTGAAAAAAAATAAAGTTGAAAAACCTAGATTAGAAGCTGAAAGAATATTTTCACAATCTTTGAATATTGATAGAATAACTCTTTATACACAGTATGATAGAATTTTAACAAATGAAGAAAAAAATAAAATAAAAACATATATTAATGATACAAAAATAAAAAGTGGTTATTTGAAAGATATATTGGATAGTTCAATAGAATATTTAAAAAAATATAAAATTGATGAGGCAAGATTAATAGCAGAATTAATTTTTTCCAATATATTGAAAATAGATAGAATGCTACTTTTTATGAATTATGATAAAAATATTACGGATAAACAAAAAAATGATATAAGGGAAGCATTAAAAAAAATAGCTATAGATAAATTACCATATCAGTATTTGATAAATCAACAAAATTTTTATGGAAGAAATTTTTATGTTAATAAAGGAGTTCTTATACCAAGATATGATACAGAATGTTTAGTTGAAAATGTAATAAAAAATTTAAAAATAAAAGCACCTTTTATATTAGATATAGGCACAGGCTCAGGGGCAATAGCAATAACATTAGGACTTGAAATTCCAGAAAGTAAGGTATTAGGAATAGATATTTCAGATAAAGCTATAGAAATTTCAAAAAAAAATAGGGATGATTTAGGAGCTAAAAATGTAAAATTTGTTTTATCAGACTTATTTGAAAATGTAAATTTTAAATCGTTTGATATTATTGTTTCTAATCCACCATATATATCAAATGATGAAATAGCTTTGGTCAGTGAACAAACATATATACATGAACCAAAAGAAGCTTTATTTGCTAATGCAGATGGGCTGTATTTTTATTATTTAATAGCAGAAAAAGCTAGAGATTATTTGAAAAATGAGGGTATGCTAGCTTTTGAAATAGGATTTAACCAAGCAGAAGCAGTAAAAAATATTTTATTAGAATTTTCATATAAAGATATAAGGGTCATTAAAGATTTAGATTCTCATGATAGGGTTATATTATGTAAATATGAAGGAAGGGATGACAAATGATAGATATAGAAGAGTTTGATTTTTATTTGCCAAAGGAATTAATAGCACAAAAAGGTTGTGAACCAAGAGATCATTCTAAATTGTTAGCAGTTAATAAAATAACTGGTGAGATAAAGCACAAACATTTTTATGATATAATAGACTTTTTGAATAAGGGTGATGTTTTAGTAATAAATAGAACAAAGGTTATACCAGCTAGATTAATAGGGCATAAAGAAAATGGTGTAGTTATAGAATGTTTATTACTAAAAAGATTAGAATTAAATAAATGGGAAGTTTTATTAAAGCCTGCGAAAAGATTAAAAGTTGGCGATGAATTAATTTTTGTAAAAGATAAATTGAAATTAAAATTATTAGAAATAAAAGAAGATGGAAATAGAATAGTTGAATTTATTTATTCAGGAGTTTTTGAAGAAATATTGGATGAATTAGGAGAGTTGCCATTACCACCATATATACATGAAAAATTAGAAAATAAGAATAGATATCAAACTGTATATGCAAAAGAAGGAGAATCTGTAGCAGCTCCAACAGCAGGCTTACATTTTACAAAAGAATTAATAGAAAAAATAAAAGATAAGGGTGTAATTTTTGCAGAAATTAATTTAACAGTTGGTTTGGGAACATTTAGACCAGTAAAATGTAAAAATATTGAAGAACATATTATGCATACAGAGGAATATGAAGTTCCAGAAGAAACAGCAAAGATAGTTAATTTGGCTAAAAAAGAAGGAAGAAGAGTTATTGCAGTTGGAACTACATCAATTAGAACTTTAGAATCTTCTTTAAATGAAAAAGGAGAATTAATAGCACAAAAAAGTGAAACTGGGATTTTCATATATGGAAACTATAATTTCAAAATTGTTGATGCAGTAATAACAAATTTCCATTTACCAAAATCAACTTTAGTAATGTTGATTTCAGCATTTATGGGTAAGGATAATTTGTTTAATGCATATAAAATTGCAGTAGAGGAAAAATATAGATTCTTTAGCTTAGGAGATGCAATGTATATAGGAGAAAATGTATGAGAATAACTTCAGGAAATTTAAAAAATAGATTAATACTTTCAAGAGAGGGTAGAGATACAAGACCAACTTTGGAAAGATTAAAGGAAGCTATTTATAGTATTATTTATGATAAAATAAATGAAGCTAAATTTTTAGATTTGTATGCAGGTACAGGAAATATGAGTTTTGAAGCCTTATCTAGGGGAGCTAAAAAAGCAATATTAATAGAACAAGATGTAAAAGCTTTAAAAGTAATAATAGATAATGTTGAAAGACTTAACTTATCAAGTAAGTGTAGAGCATATAAAAATAATGTTTTAAGAGCAATAGAAATTTTGGAAAATAAAAATGAGAAATTTGATATAATTTTTATGGATCCACCATATGCAAAAAATTTAACTACAGAAACAATTGAAAAAATATCTGATTGTAATCTTTTAGAAAAAGATGGAGTAATAATTTGTGAACATGGAAAGTATGAAAAATTAGCTGATGAAATAGGACAATTTATAAAATATGATGAAAGAGACTATAATAGAAAAATAGTTACATTTTTTAAATATAAGTTAGGGGAATAAAATGGCTAGAAAAGAGAGCTTTGAAAAGAAAATAGAAAAATTAGAAAATAATATGAAAATTTTAGAAAGTGACATAAGTTTAGAGGAATCATTGAAAATTTATGAAGAAAGTAAAAAAATTTTAGAATCAGCGAATGAACTTTTAGATGAAGCTTCAGGTAAAGTGAAAAAAATAATAGAAAAAACAGATGAAGGATATGAATTAGAAGACTTTAAGGAAAAGAAATGAAAGAATATTTTGAAAAAAAATTAAATGAAGCACTTAGTTATTATAATACTCAAGATAATTTGTATAAGGCAATAGAATATTCAATAAATTCTGGTGGAAAAAGAATAAGACCACTTTTGGTACTATACTTTTCTGAAGTATTGAACATAAAAAAAGATGAAATTGTAGATATAGCAATAGCTATAGAATTTATACATAACTATTCTTTGGTACATGACGACTTACCAGGAATGGATAATGATAAGTATAGAAGAGGCAAACTTACTACTCATGCGAAATTCGGAGAGTATATAGGTATTTTGGTAGGGGATGCTCTACTTACAGAAGCTTTTAGTATAATAGCAAGATCAGAAAAGTTAAAAAATAAGGATAAACTTATAGAATGTTTAAGTAAAAATGCAGGACTTAGAGGTATGGTTCAAGGTCAATATCTTGATATGCAAAATTTAAATAAAAAACTTGATGAAAAAACAATTAATACAATTCATGAATATAAGACTGGGGCCTTAATAAAAGCATGTTTTGAAATGGTAATGATACATAAAGGACTTGAAAATGAAAAATATCTAAAAATAGCTACTTTATTAGGTTTAATTTATCAATTACAGGATGACATTTTTGATTCAAAAAATGAAACTGATAATTCAAATTATGTTAATATATTAGGAGAAATGAAGGCAAAAGAAAAATTAGAAAAATATATCAAAGAGTTAAAAGAGCTTTTACCTACTAACACAAACTTAACCCAATTTATAATGAAAATAATTGAAAGGCAAAAATAATGAAATATATTCATTTTAATGAAATAGAAAAATATGGATATCTTGCAATACAAACAACAAAACAAGCAGGAGATATGAAAGATAAGTTTAATTTAAATAAAATTTTAACAGATTTAAATATTTCTGAAAATTGTATTAAGGGAAATCAAAAACATACAACTAACATATATTGCATAGAAAAAAATGAAAAAGTAGATATAGATGAAAATGAAGTTATAGATGGATTTATCTCAAATGATACTAACTACACTTTAATTACATATTATGCAGATTGTTTACCAATATTCTTATTAGATCCAACAAAGGATGTATTTGGAGTTTTGCATGGAGGTTGGAGAGGAAGTGCAAATAAAATATTGGAAAAAGGTATAGATTTAATGTTAAATAAATATAAATGTAAATTAGAAAATATATTAGTTTGTTTTGGAATAGGAATATCGGGAAGAAATTATGAAATAAAAGAAGATACTGTTGATATTTTGAAAACTTTACTAACTTTTAATAATATGATAACATATAAAGAAGATAAAATATATTTAGATACACAAAAATTAAATGAACAAATAGCAAAAAACTGTGGAATTTTGGAAAAAAATATATTTAAAAATAATTATTGTACTACTGAAGGTGATTTTTATTCATATAGAAAAACTCATACCCCTGAAAGAATGGTAGCAATAATTACAAAAAAAAGATAAATTAGAAAGGGAAGTTAAATGTTTGAGGGAATTTTTAATAAAATGTTTGGTTTGACAGACGAAAAAGTTATTAAAAGAATGAGAAAAAAAGTTGAGAAAATTAACAATATTGAGGAAGAATATATAAAGTTAAGTAATGATGAATTGAAAGATAAGACAAGACAATTAAAAGAAAGATTAGCTAATGGTGAAACTTTAGATGATATTTTAGTTGATGCTTTTGCAACAGTTAGAGAAACTGCAAAAAGAGTTTTAGGAATGAGAGCATATGATGTCCAATTAATTGGTGGTATGATACTTCATGAAGGGAAAATTGCAGAAATGAAAACTGGAGAAGGTAAAACTTTGATGTCAGCATTTCCAGTATATTTAAATGCCTTAACAGGTAAGGGAGTTCATGTTGTTACAGTAAATGATTATTTAGCAAAAAGAGATAGAGATACCATGGGTACAATTTATTCATTTTTAGGTTTGTCTTCAGGTGTTATAATAGCAAATATGGAAAATGACAAAAGAAAAATTGCATACAATTGTGATATAACATATGGAACTAATAATGAATTTGGGTTTGATTATTTGCGTGATAACATGGTACATGAAATGGAAGAAAAAGTTCAAAGAGAATTTAATTTTGCAATTGTCGATGAAGTAGATTCTATACTTATAGATGAAGCAAGAACTCCTTTAATTATTTCTGGTGCTGCAGAAGAAACTACTGAATGGTATGGAACTTTTGCAACAGTAGCAAATAGATTAAAAAGAAGTTATAAGACTGAAAAAATTAAAGATAAAAAGAACACAGTTATACCTGATGAAGATTGGGAAGATTATGAAGTTGATGAAAAAGCTAGAACAGTAACAATAACAGATAAGGGTATAAAAAGTGTTGAAAAAATGCTGAACATAGAAAATCTTTATGCACCTGATTATGTAGAATTGACACATTTCTTAACTCAAGCACTTAAGGCAAAAGAATTATTTAAAAGAGACAAGGATTATATCATAAACCAAAAAGATGAAATAATAATAGTTGACGAACATACAGGTAGACTTATGGATGGAAGACGATATTCAGATGGTTTACACCAAGCAATTGAAGCAAAAGAACATGTAAAAGTTGCCGGAGAAAATCAAACTTTAGCAACAGTTACATTACAAAACTATTTTAGAATGTATGATAAATTGTCAGGTATGACAGGTACTGCAAAAACTGAAGAAGAAGAATTTAGACAAATCTATAATCTTAAAGTTGTAGTAGTTCCTACAAATAAACCAGTTATAAGAAAAGATTTAGCAGATGTAATATATCAAACAAAAAAAGCAAAATATAAGGCAGTTGTAAATAAAATAATTGAATTATTTGAAAAAGGACAACCAGTATTGGTTGGTACAGCTACTATTGCTCATTCAGAAGAATTATCAAGATTATTAACAAAGGCAAAAATACCTCATGAAGTATTGAATGCAAAATATCATGAAAGAGAAGCAGAAATTGTATCTCAAGCAGGTAGATATAAATCAGTTACTATAGCAACAAATATGGCAGGTCGTGGAACAGACATAAAATTGGGTGGAGATCCAGATTCATTAGCAACAAAGGTTGCTGAAAGAGGTACACCTGAATATATAGATGCTTTGAAAATGTATGAAAAAGAATGTGAAGAAAATAGAGAAAAGGTACTAAAAGCTGGAGGCTTATTCATACTTGGAACTGAAAGACATGAAAGTAGAAGAATAGATAATCAATTAAGAGGAAGAGCAGGAAGACAAGGAGATCCAGGAGCATCAGAATTTTATTTATCTTTAGATGATGAATTAATGAGATTGTTTGGTGGAGATAGATTAAAGAAAATAATGGCTATGTTAAAACTTGGCGAAGATGAAGAAATAAGATCTAAAAAAGTATCTAAATCTGTTGAAAATGCTCAAAAAAGAGTAGAAAGTAGAAACTTTGCTACAAGAAAAAGTTTGATTGAATTTGATGATGTAAATAATAAGCAAAGAGAAATTATTTATGCACAAAGAGATAAAATATTAAAAAATGAAAATTTAAGAGATGTAATTTTGGATATGTTATATGGTAATATAGATGACATATTAGAAACTTCTGAAGATAATGAAGAAATAATTGAAAAATTACATAATATATATAATTATGAACCAAGTTTCGATATTAACAAAGAAGAAAAAGAAGGTCTTCTAGATAAGTTATACAAAGAATTAGAAAAAATATATTATTCAAAAGTTGATTTATTTGGAGATGAATATTTTAAGAAAATTGAAAGATATATTATGCTTGAAGTTCTTGATAGTAAATGGAGAGATAATTTAAAGAATTTATCAGAATTAAGAGAAGGTATAAATTTACAATCATATGGTCAAAAAAATCCAGTTAATGAGTATAAAATTGTAAGTGCTGATGTATATAACGATATGATAGAATCAATAAATAGAGATACAACATCATTCTTACTTAGAATTAAACCTCAAGAACCTTCTCACCAAGAAGAACAAAAAGAAGATGGAGAATTTGTTTCAAGAAGAGAAAGAAGAAATAAAAATTAAAATTAAAAAAAAGCTACAACAGTTTAATCTGTTTGTAGCTTAATTTTTATGTACAAGATATCCAACAATTACTATAGGAATTATCATAAGTAAAATTGAAGTTTCTTTTAAAATATTAATTATAAATGTCCCAAAAATAACTCCTGATGCAAAGCTAGAAATTATAAGTGCAAAAATTTTTGCTGTTTCATAATCTTTATAAACTAAATGCTGAATGAATTTTCTAGTATTTCCTGTACACATAGTTGACATATATACTCTTTTTTTTATCTTGGTAAAAGTTTGTATTTGTAAGCCACTTAATGTTGAAATAAAACAAATATCAATAATTATAAATTCTTTACTTCTCAATAAATAAACTAAGACAATTAGTAATATTTCTAAGGGCAATACATATAATCGCCAATGTAAAAGTTTATTTGAAAAATTTTCTCTAATTTTTATTGAAATCATAGTTCCTAAGCAAAAACCAAGAATAGGAAAAATATATTTAATAATTAAAGAATAATTTTTACTAGAAAGATTAAATATCATTAAAACAATATTTCCTGTTATTGTTGTTGCAAATACATGCCCTTTTAATAAAAAAGAATATATTTCTAAAAAACCTCCGATAAAAGTTAAAAGCATAGAAACTTCTGTTGATTCTGATGTTTGTCGTGTTGTCATCTTAAAGCCTCCTATAAAAATAAAAAAAGTTCTTGCAATTATCTACAATCTAGTATATCATTTATTTATAAAAAAATAAATAAAAGGTGATTGAATGAAAAAACTTAATAGTAATGATTACATAGCACTTAATCATATTTTATTAGAAAATAATATGAGTAGAGCTAAATTAGTAGAAGTTTTAGGTTTAACGGCACCAGCTATTTTTAAAATAACTAAAAAATTATTTGATAAAAAATTACTAATATCTACAGGAAAATTGTTACCTTCAAATGGTGGTAGACCTAGAAAAGTTATAACTTTGAATAAAAAATATGGAAAAATTTTAGGAATTTTTCTAAGCGAGGAATATCTATCAATATCAATTTCACATCTTAATGGAGAAATAATTGAAACTAGGCTTAGAAAGAGATCATATGCAACTTTACAAGCTAAATTAATAAAAATGATGTGTGATGAATTAGAATATATGATGGAAAAATATGGAAAAGAAAATATAATAGGTGTCGGTCTTGCGATACCTGGGATAGTTGACTCTGAAAATGGCTTGATTAAAAAATCAACAGTTTTTAAAGGAAGTAATATAAAAATTACAAAATATATAGAGGACATTTTTTCAATACCCTGTGTGATAGAAAATAATATCAGGGCTATGATAAATGCAGAAAAACTATTTGGGACATTGAAAAATAATAAGGATGCTTTTTTTATGTTCTTTAGGAATGGTATAGGATCTGCAATATTAATAAATGATAAAATTTATTCTGGTGTTAATTATTCAGCAGGTCAATTTAACAACACTTATAGTAATACTGAACTTAGTTTGGGAGACTACTGTAATGATTATAATATATTTGATAGATTAACTAAAAAAGGTATGGAAAATGAAATGTTAAAAATTTCAGATATATTTAGGTTAGCAAGTAAAGGTGAATCGCCATATATGGAAATTATAACAGATATAAGTAAGAAAATAGGTTTTGCTTTAGCTAATGTATTAAATCTTTTAGATATAGGGAAAATTGTAATATCTGGTGAAGATCATATAAAATCGGATTATTTTTTAAATCTAATTAAAGAAAATGTTAGAAAAAATGTAGATAGTAATTTATTTTCAAATACAATAATAGAATATTCAAAATTAAATAATGATATAGAGAATTTAGGGGCTTTATCTTTAATAATAAATAATTTATTTAAAGGTAGAACATTGATAAAATAAAAACACAAAGTTTAACACTTTGTGCTTTTTTATAATAAATCCTTACAATTGTGATGAACTTTTTGTACATCATCATTATCTTCAAGTTGATCAATAAGCTTTTGTAGTTTTTCTTTATCAGCTTCAGATACATTTTCAACAACTATGTTAGGAACATAAGTTATGTCTGAATCAATAAATTTATAACCAGCTTCTCTTAATGCTGTACTAACAGCTTCAAAATTTTCTGTAGGAGCTGTAATATAAAAACTATCATCATAAGTTGTAATTTCATCCATTCCAGCATCCAAAGCAACATCCATAATATCGTCTTCAGTAAGATTATCAGTTTTTTCAATTTCTATTGCACCTTTTCTTGTGAACATATAAGATACACAACCAGGAGTACCTACATTTCCACCACATCTATCAAATAAACCTTTTACAGAAGAAGCTGTTCTATTTCTATTATCTGTTAAAATTTCTACTATTACAGCTACACCACCAGGACCATATCCTTCATAATTAAGTGAATCATATGTAACACTTCCATCAGCACCTGAACCTTTTTTAATAGCTCTTTGTATATTGTCATTAGGCATATTTATACTTTTTGCCTTTTCAATAGCATGCTTTAGTGCAACATTGTAATCAGGATCTGCTCCTTCTCTTGCAGCGACGGTAATTAATCTAACATACTTTGTAAATGCAGCTGCTCTTTTCTTATCTTGTGCTTCTTTACGACCAGCTATAGTACCATGTCTTCCCATAATTTCCTCCAATAAAAAATATGTATAATTATAGCATAAAATGAAGAAATTGTAAAATTAAAGCTTAGATAAAGAAAGGTTTTATGGTATAATATACAAAAAAATAGAAGGTTGTTTATTATGAGAGAACTAAAAGATTTGAATTTATCAACAAGGACATATAATGCACTAATTAAAGTTGGTATAACAACTGATACACAAATATTAGAATTAACAGAAAATGATATGAAAAATATTCAAGGAATGGGACAAAAGAGTTTAAAAGAACTATGTGAAGTTAAAGAAAAAATTAAAAAATATGAAAAATATAGTCCAAATTTAATTGAACTTTCAACTTTATTAGAATTAGATATTGAAAGCCTATATATTGTATCATTAGATTATAATAATACATATGAAATATTAAAATTTTTAATATTAAAAAATTCATATTTTAAAAATAAGTTACTAGATTATTTGTATAAATTTCTTTCTTTTTATCCTTATGGAGTATTAAAAGACTGTTTTATTGAAAAATTACCTGTAATATTGCAATATCAAGATATAATAGATGAAGCAATAAGAGAGTTAGAACAAAAAGATCAAGTAGAAATAAGAGATAATTTTCTAATATTGAAAAATATAAAAAGTTTAGAGGAAGAATTAAAACCAATTTTGGATGCTAATAAGATAAAGATTTTTATTGATAGAATTAATGGCAGAACTTTAAATGAAATTGCAAAAGATTTCAATGTTACTAGGGAAAGAATAAGACAAATTGAATGTAAAGTATTATCAATATTAAAAGATAAGAAGCTAGGTTATGATAAATATTTAGAAATTGTACAAAAATATGATTTTAAAAAAGAAGATATTTATAAAATTTTCGGAAAGGAAATCTGTAATTTTATTGAATTAAGATTTGGATTAGACTTTTTAGAAGAAGAAAGAATACCTCTTGAAGAAATTTTAAATGATGTTGAAATATCGAATGATATAAAAAATAAAATAAATAATTTATTGAATGAAGATATTTTAGTTATAGATGGAGAAAAAATAAAATTAACAAAAAAAAGTTTAATGGAATATTTTTTGAAAAAAAATGCCGCAGTTACTATAAATCTTGAAAAATTTAAAGAAATGTATAATGATTTTTTAGATACTTATTGTCAAGGTAAGATTGAAAAACTAAAAAATAGAGATTACGAAAATGCTATAAAAAATAGACCAGATATATTAAGTAAATTAAAAAATACTATAAGATATTATGATATTGAAAATAAAGATATGAAAAAATTTTTGACTGCATTAGAATTAACAAAATATAAAAATATCGAATATTCATCATTGAAAATATTTAGAGATAATTTAGACTTAATGAAGGAATATGATGTGCAAGATGAATATGAACTACATAATTTATTGAAAAAAATTTGTAAGGATAATAAAAATTTTTCAAATATAAAATTTTCTCGTATGCCAATTATACAATTTGGAAAAGTTGATAGAATGAAACAGGCAAAAGATCTATATCTTAAGTTAGCACCTATTAGCTTTGAAGATTTTTCAAAGGAATATGACAGAATTTATGGAATAGATGAGAATACAGTTAAAGCCAATATAGTACCTAGATTAAAGGAAATAAATAACAATGTTGAAGCCATTGAAAAACAAAGTGTTGGACTAATGCATAAAATTAAAAAAATAGTTGACAATATTTTTAAAAAATGGTAGGATAGTTGAGTGTAAAGGGCAGATGTCCGAACTGGCTAAGGAACTGGTCTTGAAAACCAGCGAAGGTGTGAAAGCCGTCTGGGTTCGAATCCCAGTCTGCCCGCCAGTGGTGAAGTGTTAGAGTGGCCGAATATGCTCCCCTGCTAAGGGAGTGTCCAAGTAATATTGGATCGAGGGTTCAAATCCCTCCTTCACCGCCATATGTGCTTCTAGCTCAATGGATTAGAGCGTCTGGCTACGGACCAGAAGGTTACGAGTTCGACTCTTGTGAAGCACGCCATTTTGTACCTTTAGGTACTTTTTTTTTATCGTGGAGGAACTGGACTTGATACAAAAAATTAAGATTAAAGATATTGAATTGATGCAAGATACTGAATTACAATCAATAACCTTAGATTCAGTTGCCTTAGCAGATTTTGTTAAAATAAATAGATGTGCAAAAAAAGTTCTTGAAATAGGTAGTGGCAATGGCGTAATTTCTTTGCTTTTAGCAAAAAAAATGAAAGCAAAAATAGTAGGTGTTGAAATTTTAAAGAAGTCATATGATTTAGCTGTTGAAAATGCAAATAATAATGAAATAAAAAATGTTGAATATATTAATGAGGATATAAAAGAATTTTCTAAACATATTTTTCAAGAATTTGATATAGTAGTTTCAAATCCACCATATTTTTTGGAAAATAACGAAGATCAAATAAAAAAAGATAGTTGTAAAAGAATAGCTAGAAATGAAGAAAATTTAAAAATTGAAGAAATAATAGCTATTTCAAATGTAATTTTAAAAAATAGAGGGCATCTATATTTAATATTTAGAGTAGAAAGATTAGATGAAATTTTAGAATATTTGTTAAGTACAAAATTAGTTGCTAAAGTATTGAAATTTGTGTATACTAAACATGATGCAAAGGCCTTGTTAGTTCTGGTCGATTGTATTAAGGGAGCAAAAAAAGGCTTGGTAGTAGAAGCTCCTTTAAATGTATATGATAGTAGTGTAAAAGAATATTTATATAAATAATGTGCTTCTAGCTCAATGGATAGAGCAGCTGGCTTCGAACCAGAAGGTTACGAGTTCGACTCTTGTGAAGCACGCCATTTTTTTGTAAAGGAATAAAATGAAAAAGGGAGAAAGTGTAAGAATAAAAATAGTAGGAATAAATGAAAGAGGAAAATCCTACGGTTTACTAGAAGATAATAAGGTATATATTAATATAAATGCTGCAAAAGATCAAATAGTTGAGGGTATATTAACAAAAACTAGAAAGAAAAAATATGAACTTAATCATTGTAAAATATTAGATTATGCAGGTAGAACAAATCAAATTTATTCTGAATTAGAAAGACAATGTGGAGGTTGTAACTATCAATATTACACATATGAAGAACAATTAAAATTAAAATGTGAAAATATAAAAAAACTTTTAGATCAAGTAATAAAAAAAGAATATGAATTTCAAGAACCTATACAAAGTGTTGAAAAACAAGGATATAGGAATAAGATGGAATTTAGTTTTGGAAATGAATATTTAGATGGACCAACAATTTTAGGCTTACATAAACAGAATAGTTTTCATGATATAGTAAATGTTAGTGGCTGTAAATTAATGGATGCTAATTTTAACATGATATACAATAAAGTAGATGAAATTTCTAAAAAATTTAATTTGAATTTTTATCACAGACTTAAGCACAAAGGATATTTAAGAAATTTAGTAATTAGAAAAGGAAAAAATGATATATTAGTTAATCTTGTAACTACAAGTCAAATTGATAAAGAAATAGAAGAAAAATATTTAGAAAATTTAAAAGATGAATTATTAAGTTTAAAATTTATTCAAAATTACACAATAACAGGTATATTACATACATTAAATGATGGATTACAAGATATGGTTGTTTCTGAGAAAGAAAATATACTTTATGGGAAAAGAGATATATGTGAAGAATTATTTGACTTAAAATTTGAAATTAGTCCATATAGTTTTTTTCAAACAAATAAGAAAACAATTGAAAAACTTTATTCAAAAGTAATTGAATATATAGGAAATAAAAAAGATAGGGTTGTTTTTGATTTGTTTAGTGGTACAGGAACAATAGGGCAAATAGTATCAAAAAATTGTAAAAAAGTTATAGGTATTGAAATAGTTGAAGAAGCTGTAAAAAAAGCAAAAGCAAATTGTCTATTAAATAATATACAAAATTGTGAATTCATAGCTGGTGATGTTTTTAGTAAATTAGAAAATTTAGAAAAACCAGATTTACTTATTTTAGATCCTCCTAGAAATGGTGTAGGTGAAAAAGTAGTAAAAAAAGTAGCAGAATTTTATTCAACAAATGAAATAATATATGTTTCATGTAATCCAAGAACCTTATGTACAGATTTAAAACAATTTCAAGAATATGGTTATGAAGTAAAAAAAGTATGTATAGTTGATATGTTCCCATTTACTAATCATGTGGAGTGCATAGCGTTGATACAAAGAGTGAAATCGTGAAAATCCTGCATTTTAAGCAGTTTTACAAGCATTATGTATTTGTAGAAGATGGCGAAGGTGGACGAAAAAAAGTCCTAAAAAATTATATAGATGTGAATGTTTGCATTGATATGGTGTGTGGAGATACAAAGGATGAATTGGGAAGGGAGAAATAAGAAATGACTAAATTAAAAGGGAAGAAGTTTATCGCAGAGACGAAAGATGTTCGTTTAACGGTGAAACGTGCTGATACCTTTGGTGTGAGCTTTGTTAACTGTGAACAAGATATATTGAGGGTTGAGGAAGCGCAAAATGTTATAAGGCTTATTCAAACTAAAAAAGTCTCAGCTTCGAATTGGCTGAGGTGGTTTATTCAGGGTATGCCTGAAATTGTTGTGAGTTTGCCACGTGATGTGGAAGTTTGTGAGGTTGAATCTGATTCTAATCAAGTGCTCATCACAGATATTGAGATTGGTAAGCTTTATGTAGAAGTGGGCAATGGCAAGGTAGAAGTTGTTAATTTGAAAGCGGATGATGTCTTTCTTAAATGTTGTAATGGGTCGGCTTCAGCAACAAACGTAGAAGTAACTCATGTTTGTACGCTTGATACATTAAATGGCATGAGTATTTTAGAAGGAACAATCACCAAGGATGCAAGCCTTGAAGTAGATTGTGAGAATGGTGTCACCGAGGTTTCAGATAAGAAGAAGGTAAACTGTAAAAACGATGGATTTGCGCATTACATGGTGCGCTGCCTTAATGGGAAAGCTATTGCAAAGTAGCAGACATATAGATCAAAAAAGAAGCAATAAAACTTGATATAAGTTGGAATTAGAGCGTATATAGACATACCAATAAAGGAGGAAGCCGTATATGCTCTATGTAAAATTTGATGATTTCGGAGATGTTAGCGTCATGGGAAATGAGAAAGACCATGGAATGTTTATTCCGATTAAGGATGGGAATGTGTATGCTGAGTGCGAACGGTGCGGTGTAGTTGAAAGGATTACCTCACCATGCAAATTCATTGCTAGCACATTTAGGTCAAGAGTGAACTTCAATGAAGGTTATGAACTTTACACCAAATGTACAGAGAAAGTTGAAAAATTAAGGAAGCATTTAAAGCCAGATGATAAATAGTCTAATTAAAAATAATAGGCTTAAAACAATTGAAATGTTATAAGACATGAAAAATCAATGGATTTTGCATAAATCTGTAATTTTTCAAATAGTCTAAAAATCTCATGTGAAGGTGTAGTCTTGATTCAGAGGATAGAAATGATGAGAATAGTTTAATAATTGACTATGCGATATCTGTCAGAGAAAAAACGATGCGTTAACAGATATCCTCTAAAATTTTCCAGTTTATATTCAAGGAGGTTAGTTATAATAATGAATTTTTTCAAAAATATTTTTCGTAAAAAGAATCAATTGAAAGATAGCATAGAAAACAATAAAAATAAGGGGATGGAGTTGATTGATTTAGTATTCTCTCTATACGATTATAGGATAAATAGAGAAAATTTAATCAATCCTAAACTTTTTAAAAATATTAGAGTTAAAGGGAAAAGCATTGAACATAAAATAGATATATACATTGAATTTGTCCAGATGAATAATTTAGAAAAAACGGTTATAAAAATAATAGATAACAAAATTGTAAAAGCTGAAGATGTATGGCAGTTCGATAACCTCTTAAAAGATTTAGGTTACTTTCCTAAAGGTGTTTTGTATTATAACGTTAAAATAGATGAAGAAGCATTGAATATTGCTAATGATAAACAAATTCAAACCATATTTTTTGATGTTATGAAAGAAACAAGAATAAATGCTTTAAAAGCTATCAGTAAATTTTTACCTGATGAAAATGTTATTGGTGATCCTTTTTGGACTTTAATGCAAATTGATGAACGAACAAAAAAAAATACGGGAAATTATTTTGTTGGAGGGAATTCTTTACCACTTTTCACATCAAAAAAACTTGCCGATGCATACTGTAAACAACAAAAGGATTACGCTGTATTTGGTATTTCACAACGTCATTTAGTATTTTTGATTTCTCTTGCAGAGAGTGGGCTTTTTCCATATAAATTAGGTCTTATTCGGCCAAGTAAACAAATCTCTTCCATAATAGACTGTAATGTAAAAATGCATAGTGTAGATTATAACGTTATTAGAGAATTATATGTGAGGTGAGTATATGGGAAAAGGTGATGATTTTGAAAAAGCAGTTGAAAATATTTGTGTACTACTTTTTAAGAAAGAGAGAATAAATTCAGAAATTCGAACGAAAGTCAAAATGGTGGGTGATGATGGTGCGACTCATGAAATAGACGTTCTTTATTCATTTGAGCATTTTGGTATATTTTATCAAGTTGGTATAGAATGTAAAAATTGGAGAAACCCAATAAATGTTAGTGAATTAAGAAATTTCGATTACAAACTGAAACATATTGGTGGAATTAATGGTGTATTTATTTCTGCAGAAAGTGAATTTCAAAATGGTGCTTGTAAGGTATCAGAGTATAATGGAATTAAATTGATAAAATATGATGATTTTGATACTTTTGCTATGTCTGAATATAATGAGTATTTAAAACCTGATTTCAATACAATAGGAGATCCTTTTTGGATGTTAATGAATACAGATGGTAAAACATCTATAGAAAAAAACAGTGTATTATCAAATAAGATTTTATTATTTTCAAGTAAAAAATTGGCTGAAGATTATAAGTATAAAAAATTCAATCATAAATATAATATTATTGTTGTTGGAGTTTCACAGGAACATTTAAAAGAAATAAAAAAGATTAATGAGTATGATAAGATTAGTGTGTATTTGATAGATTTTACTTTAGAAATTACGGAATTAAGTCGATGGGATATAGATTTATACGTACGACAGGATTAGAGAAAAGCGGGTTAAAATTTTTAAAATGGATGGGAAACTATGAAATGGATATAATTAATATAGAATATTGATATTCTTCAAAATAAAATCCGAGGTATGAGAGATAAACGAGAAAATACAATAGAATCTTATTTTTAGAAAATGTTAAAGCGAGGGTATAGCTTTATAAAATAGCCTAATTGAGATTTGCAAAGACCGAGTGTATAGAAAAGATGTAAGATAAGTAAAATTCGCATTTTCGCAAAAGTAACGATAAATTTAGAATTAACCTAAAAATCACACGTCGGGACGTTAGCACTTTTGTCCAAACTCGATGTCGATAATCATATAGACGTTGAAACTGAGCTGAATGAGCTTGATTTGACCAGTGCTGAAAGCAAGGCAACATATGCTCAAATCAAAGAATATGTTTGGAATAAATTTGAATTAAAAGTTCCGACATTATATATTGCACAAATAAAAAAGGAAATGTGGAATAGAATTACGAGAACATTACAACAAGTCAAAAAAAAGGAGAAACAAATTATTCCACAGTGTACACCTGAAAAAGAAGAAGCCATCATGGATGCTTTGAGACACTTCAAAATGATTGAATAGAAATGAATGACAGTCCATGAGATGGATAAAAATAGTTTTTCCCCAATCTGTCTTTTGTTAAGTGTCCTTACTGCATTTCTGATATTCTTACTTAGCATAGGAACGGCACTACTATATTTGCTGAAGATATTTTGTATACTTGGAGCGATAGCATCCTTTTTACAAAAAGAAGTTACCATTGGTATAGAAGCATTGATTATTGGATTCTTAGTTAGTCCATATGGAATACCGATGGTTGGAGCCGCTGTTATAGCGTTCTTGCAAGGTATAAATGAGAAAATAAAATCAGTTTAAATCAAAAACTGAAAAATTTGAAATTATTAAGGTGACCATATGAAAGAAAAAAGACATGATTTTAGAGATATAAAATCATTTGAAGAATTTAATAGATACTATTGGTATCGAGAAGAACTTTCACAAATTTGTAAGTCTCTTGGATTAGAGTATAGATGTACGAAGCAAGAATTGAACTATATTATCGAACAATATTTTAGGGGAAATAAAGTAGAAAAATTTTTGAGTATGAGTAAAGGAAATAAAAATCAGTCCGAAGTTATAACCTTGGAGACACCATTACTTAAATGCGGTTTTTCATTTAACCAAAAATTTCGAGATTATTTTTCAGCTGTAACAGGTATTACTCCTTTTAAATTTAGTGCTGATATGGCAACGGCTTGGCGAAAAATAAAAAGGGATAAAGATATAAAATTTACTATTCAAGATATGATTAAAATATATTATGGTGAGTCGGATTATGCCAAGTATGATAGTTCTGCTTGTCAATGGAATCAGTTTCTAAAAGACTTTTGTTTAGATGAATTTAGCGATTGTTATTCTAATAAGTTAAAAGTTGCAGCTATTCTCTGGAAAGAAGTTAGAAACTCGATAAATGAAAAAGTTTACTCACGGGAACTTTTAAAAAAGTATGAATATAAAGTAGAGGAATATTGTAAGTAAACAGATCCCGGTTTGTCGAGGTAATACCTTTTAGCGATAACCTTATGCTATCGTTAAAAAGCATGTGGATATGTTTCCACATACAGACAAGACTTCATGACATACTTAGTGTTCACTCGTTTCAGCTTGTCGCCTAGTGTGTCCGAAATTCTGGGTCCATCTCAATGCTCAATAATCAAGCTATTAAGCCAATCTTAAACCTTTTAACGATAGCTTTTTCTATCGTTAAAAGGTGCACCCACTATCAATAGTGTGCACTCGAAAAAGGACTGACGTACTAGGAGTTCTCTCAATCCATGTGGAGACGGTAGTATTGATGTCAAGGGCTGATTAGGTGGTGTATTTTCCTTTTTATATCTAAGCTGCGTGTCTCTTCATAATCTACGCAGAATGATATTTTATTACAAGTTGATGAATTGAAATGAGGAATTTGTATAGTTAATAAAACTGAATGGAATAGGATGATTGCTGGTAAACTCTATAATCCTTATAAAATTGGCGATTATTCTTTTGAGATAGTGCATGCGGCACAGAAGAAGTTTAATGAATCAGAATATTGGAATGATAAAAGTGCATTCGAAGAATTGAAAAAATGTTTTAAAGTTGCTCCAGAGGATATGGTTTTAACACCTTCTGTTTATTTTGATCACGGAGATAGGATCTCGTTTGGTAAGCATTTTTATGCAAACATTGATTTAACAATTCTTGATGAGAATGATGTGACCTTTGGAGATAACGTATTTATAGGTCCGCATGTAAGTATTTACACGGCTGGCCATCCGATTGACGCGAACGTGCGTAATCTAGACCTTGAATACGCTAAACCTGTAACCATAGGCAATAATGTTTGGATTGGTGGCAATGCTGTTATTAATCCTGGTGTGACGATTGGAGACGATGTGGTGGTTGCATCTGGATCGGTTGTCACAAAAGATATTCCAAGTCACGTTGTGGCAGGAGGCAATCCCTGCCGTATCATACGTTAGATATCGCAGGAAGAAAGAGATGATTGGCATATGCAATTACGGGAATATGAGCAAGATACATCAAAACAAAATGAATAATTTTAGCAAGTGCTTTAAAAAACACAACATTAAGAGTGTTATGTAATGAATTCAAACTGGCTTCCTGTGTGTTTGAATGGCACGTGTGAGGATTAAGTGTCGGCGGTATAATCAGCCTAAAAAGCACAGGTGCTAAGCATCCCAAATGATTGACTAGGCGTAAATATACAGACCATCATGCTGGCAGCTCACAGTAATATGTGAAGCTCCATTTTATGAAACAATGGATTGGAAATTACTCTTTTGTGCATTTATATATTGCCATTTACAATAAAAAAACTTCCGAAAAGTATATCAAGGTAGATAGAGGATATAAAATTTAATAAACACAATGACGATGTTTTTAATAGCATAAAAACATTGATGGATAAGGCAAGAATTGAAGTTGCAAGAGAAGTCAATAATATTTTAGTGCAAACTTACTGGGAGGTTGAACGTATCATCGTAGAAGATGAACAAGGACATTCAGAAAGAGCAGAGTATGGTAGAGAATTGCTTAAAGATTTATCTAAGAGATTAATTAAAGAGTTTGGGTGAGAATTTTCAGTATCAAATTTGCAATTTATGAGGAGATTTTTTAAAGAATATGAAATTCAACAGACAGTGTCTGTTAAATTGACCTGGTATTATTATTGTGAGCTTTTATGAGAAAGAGAGTATCAACGCAAACTGGTCAGTAAGAGAACTTAAAAGACAAATTAAAACATCACTTTTTAAAAGATTACACTTATAAGCTGGAGAGAAAAATAAAGAAAAAGTTCTAGACCTAGCCTTAAAGGGTAATGAAATAAAAAAGGCGGCTGATCTTGAAAAAGACCCTTATGTATCTGAATTTTTAGGATTGCTAGAAGCAGTTGGGCAAATCAATATGTATCTTAATTATTATAAGGCAGAAGTTAATGATGAAATGGATAATGAACCGATAGGGATAATCTTATGCACAGATAAGTACGGAGTACAAGCAGAATACGCATTAGGAAACTTATCAAATAAAATATTCGCATCAAAATATACTTTGTATATCCCAAACAGAGAAGAGCTTGAAGAACAAGTAGAAAAAGTTATAGAAAAATATAAGGGAAAATAAAATATAAATTATAAAAAGAAGTAGAGAAAAACTCTACTTATTTTTATAATTCAAAAATTCGACATATTTACCATCAAACTACCTATATAAAAATTTATCTTCCTAATAAACCGACCAGCAACGCCTGAATCACTGCCACAAATGGTATAATTAAAAACGGAGTAACTACAAAATGTTCCATGATTGCTAAATGCTTCAGCTAGTTACTGAATTCATAATCTGGATGCCCTTCTGTCCCCTGAATGACGATTTTATCCTTATATTTTCCTTGGAACAACAGATAATCCAACAAAAAGAAATCTCCTAAGTTTAATATGCTCCACTGAATATACCCCATCCAAAAAAGATTCCAAAAACCCAAAATGCCTGTATGTATAAGACTTGCCGTTAAATATATGAAACAAATCCCGCAAATTATAATTGTTAGAATTAAATTTATGTTTTTCTTTTTTTTTGTCATTTGTTCTGGCGCAGCTTTCTGAATTGCTTTTGGATAAGAATCAAAAAAGTATCTCGGGTTAATAAGCACCAAAGCTGCCACTGCACCATTAAAGATTGTGGCTATTGCAATTTCGTCCAGAATCGCTCGTATATAATCCATAAAACTATCTCCTTTTGTGACTTCTCTTCATTGTTCATTTGGCATCTGTGTACTGTGTCATTATGATTCTCCTTTTCCTAATGAATAATTATAGCATATTTTACGATGAATTAGAATTTATCAAACTCAGCTTGACCTGCCACCTTACTATCGGGAGTTTAGAATAAAAATAAAGGCATAACTACTAAAAAAAAACTCGTCATTTAGAGATGCAATTTATGTTTAATTATACAGTTTTTAAAAAATTTTGACAAAAAAATGTAGATTTTAATATACCTACAACATTTTTAATTATTTAAAACTGTCAAACTTTGGGGAAGAAAAGGAAAAGACAGAAAACAACAAGTTGATGTTTACTTTAACTTTATAGGGAACTATCAAGTGCCACAGAAAGCTGATATAGAAAAAATGGCTTAAAAATGGTATAATATTAAATAAAATAGGATTGTGATGGGGGTGTTTTTATGTCGGCAATTAAAATTGAAAACCTCACTTTCTCATATTATGGATATGTAAAACCGATATTTAAAAATGTATCGTTTTCCTTTGATACAAACTGGAAAACGGGTTTGATAGGAAGAAATGGAATTGGTAAATCAACTCTATTTAAGTTACTTTTAAATCAAGAAACTTATCAAGGTAAAATAAGCAAGGATGTTGAATTTATTAAATTTCCACCAAATATAATTGATACTTCAAAATTAGGAATTGAGTTATATAAAGAACTAATATCAGATGATGAAGAATGGAAGTTATTTAGAGAACTTAATTTGCTAAATGTAGATGAGAACCTTGTTTATAGGGAATTTAAAACTCTTTCTAAAGGGGAACAAACAAAAATCCTTTTAGCTATTTTGTTTACAAGAGAAGATGGTTTTTTACTTATTGATGAACCAACAAACCATTTAGATATGGACGGAAGAAAAATTGTAAGTGAATATCTGAAAAGTAAAAAAGGATTTTTGCTTATATCTCATGATAGAGATTTTTTAGATGGTTGTATTAATCATGTTATTTCTATTAACAGGAATTCTATTGATGTCCAATCGGGAAATTTTACATCATGGTATGAAAACAAAGTGATGAAAGACCAATTTGAAATTAGTCAAAATGAGAGATTAAGAAAAGATATTAAACGATTAAAAGAGGCTGCAAGACAAAGTCAAATTTGGTCTGATAAAATTGAAAATACTAAAAATGGTGTGAAAGTATCAGGTGTAAAACCAGACAAAGGACATATAGGTCATCAATCAGCCAAGATGATGAAAAAATCTAAGAATTTGGAGAATAGACAAAACAAGGCAATAGAAGAAAAACAGAGTTTACTAAAAGATATCGAAATAAAGGAAAGCCTATTACTGCATCCGCTAAATCATCACAAAAATCCCCTAATATCGGTTAGCGAGTTATCAGCATACTATGGAGAAAGACAGATCCTAAGTAATGTAAGTTTTGAGATAAAGCAAGGCGACATAGTGGCTATATATGGGGGTAATGGTAGCGGAAAATCAACCTTGATTAAAATTTTATTAGGTATAAATCACGAGTATACAGGTGAGATAAAATTAGCAGGTAATTTAAAAATCTCGTATATTCCTCAAGACACATCTAATTTAACAGGTAGCCTAAACGAATATATTCACAAGCAAGATGTTGATGAAACATTGTGTAAAACAATTCTAAGAAAATTAGATTTTTCAAGAGAATTATTTGAAATGGATATGAAGAACTATAGCGATGGACAAAAAAAGAAAGTTTTAATTGCTGTAAGTTTCTCAAAGCCAGCTCATATATTTGTTTGGGACGAACCACTGAATTATATAGATGTAATATCAAGAATACAGATTGAGGAAATTATAAAAGAAGCAAAGCCTACACTTATATTTGTGGAACACGATAAGCGATTTGTAGAAGATATAGCCAATAAAATCATACAATTTTAAGTAAAATCCAAATCCCAGTTTGTAGTGCCTTAGACTTTTATCATCATCATCATCAGGATAGTCTTGATACATGTGGAGACTGTAGTATTGATGTCAAGAGTAAAGGACTAAATAGTATAGAAAGGGCTTGAAATCAAGGGATTCCGAAGTACTTCCCCAGTTTGGAGGGTGATCGGGATCCCATTTTTATACCATTTGACAACAGTTCTGACTACTTGAAATATGAGGGTTGTAACTACAGAAACGTTGTCGGCAGCATTTTTTTGACGTGCTGAAAAATAATGTAGAACTTGATGTGAAAACGAAATGTATTGAAGTCAGAATCACTTAGGTAAAACTTGCAAAGGAAACTATAGTCAATAATACACTTGTTAAGATGATAGGTGTGCATTAAATTATGTAATTTATTACTTGTAACGCTGCGTAAGGTATTGATTGTGACGTTGCGTAATGTTGTAAACTGCATAATGAAAGGAGGTGAAGGCTATGTCAAAATATACGACAGGAGATATTGCAAAGATTTGTGGCGTATCTGTAAGAACAGTACAGTATTATGACTCCAGAAATATTCTCGTCCCCAGCGAATTGTCTGAAGGTGGTCGCAGACTATACTCTGAACAAGATTTAAAACGTATGAAGGTCATTTGTTTTCTTCGTGATGCAGGAATATCTATAAACAGCATTGGAGAACTGCTTGCAGAGGAAAATCCGAGCAGCGTTATTGCTGCTTTGCTGAAACGACAAGAACAGATTATCAAAGAAGAAGTCAATGAGCGCAAGACACAACTGGAGTTGATTGAAAGTATTCAACAAGAACTAAAGACCGTGGATATTTTCTCTGTTGAATCTATCGGTGACATAGCCTATGTAGTGAAACAAAAAAATAAATTGAAACAGCTTCATGCTTTTCTGCTGATTACGGGTATTCCTATCAGTATGTTACAGTGGGGATCTATTATCCTGCTAATTTCGTCAAGAATATATTGGCCATTCATTATTTGGGCTGTGTTAGCAATTCCATATGCAATCTGGGTGTCAATCTATTATTTCAAAAATGTTGCGTATATTTGCCCACAGTGTCATGAAATATTTAGACCAAAATTTAAAGAGGCATTATGGGCACGTCATACCCCAACGCTTAGAAAACTGACTTGTACTTGTTGCGGGTATCACGGTTTTTGCATAGAAGTTTATGGAGAGGAGAAGAAAGATGGATAAAATTGTAGAATATCTTCCATTATTGATTCCGCTTATCATTGCACAGTTTGTGCTACTGGGTTATACATTGTATCATATTTTGACTCATTACACATATAAGCGAGGAAATCGTACATTATGGCTGGTTATTACCATTGTACTGATGAACTTTGTCGGGCCGATTCTCTACTTTCTGTTCGGCAAGGAGAATTCGTGATGGAAATTCGTTAATAAAATTGACTTTGTTGAGGTGATAATATGGGCATTTAAGAATAAAAACTCTCGGATTGTACTTGGACTCCTACGATATTCTATTAGATAAATTCCACCCTGCAACGAGCGTCAAGACTTACTTCTTAATGTAGTATTGATGTCAAGAAAATAAGATAACAGGCTAAAAAGGTGGCTTTTAAGATTTGCTTTAAAATCTTAAAAGTCATTTTTCTTTTCGGAAATACCTTGTGGGAACAGTTTAATGATAAAAACTTGTCATTTAGGGTTGCAATTTAGAAATATTAAATTTAATAAACACAATATTTTATGATATAATTATAGTAATTAAGAGGTCAAAGAGGTGCTTGTATGAATAACAAAAATAACATAGATAGAGTCCATGACGATATTTTTAATAGCATAAAAACATTGATGGATAAGGCAAGAAATGAAGTTGCAAGAGAAGTCAATAATATTTTAGTGCAAACTTACTGGGAGGTTGGACGTATCATCGTAGAAGATGAACAAGGACATTCAGAAAGAGCAGATTATGGTAGAGAATTACTTAAAGATTTATCTAAGAGATTAACTAAAGAGTTTGGGCGAGGATTTTCAGTATCAAATTTGCAATTTATGAGGAGATTTTTTCAAGAATATGAAATTCAACAGACAGTGTCTGTTAAATTGACTTGGTCTCATTATTGTGAGCTTTTATCAATTAGCGATGAGAAAAAGCGAAGCTTCTATGAGAAAGAGAGTATCAACGCAAACTGGTCAGTAAGAGAACTTAAAAGACAAATTAAAACATCACTTTTTAAAAGATTACACTTATAAGCTGGAGAGAAAAATAAAGAAAAAGTTCTAGACCTAGCCTTAAAAGGTAATGAAATAAAAAAGGCGGCTGATCTTGTAAAAGACCCTTATGTATTTGAATTTTTAGGATTGCCAGAAGAAAAACCAATGATGGAAAGTGATTTAGAAAAAGCACTTATAGAGCATATTGAAAAATTCTTGCTAGAACTTGGCAAGGGTTTTATGTATGTAGGTAGCCAACAAAGAGTAACCCTAGGAAACACACATTATTATGTGGACATGGTATTTTATAATAAGATTTTGAGGTCTTATGTCTTAATCGAACTAAAAACAAGCAAGCTAATGCCAGAAGCAGTTGGGCAAATCAATATGTATCTTAATTATTATAAGGCAGAAGTTAATGATGAAATGGATAATGAACCGATAGGGATAATCTTGTGTACAGATAAGGACGGAGTACAAGCAGAATACGCATTAGGAAACTTATCAAATAAAATATTCGCATCAAAATATACTTTGTATATCCCAAACAGAGAAGAGCTTGAAGAACAAGTAGAAAAAGTTATAGAAAAATACAAGGGAAAATAAAATATAAATTATAAAAAGAAGTAGAGAAAAACTCTACTTATTTTTATAATTCAAAAATTTGACATATTTACCATCAAACTACCTATATAAAAATTTATCTTCCTAATAAACCAACCAGCAACGCCTGAATCACTGCCACAAATGGTATAATTAAAAACGGAGTAACTACAAAATGTTCCATGATTGCTAAATGCTTCAGCCAGTTACTGAATTCATAATCTGGATGCCCTTCTGTTCCCTGAATGACGATTTTATCCTTATATTTTCCTTGGAACAACAGACAATCCAACAAAAAGAAATCTCCTAAGTTTAATATGCTCCACTGAATATACCCCATCCAAAAAAGATTCCAAAAACCCAAAATGCCTGTATGTATAAGACTTGCCGTTGAATATATGAAACAAATCCCGCAAATTATAATTGTTAGAATTAAATTTATATTTTTTTCTTTTTTTGTCATCTGTTCTGGTGCAGCTTTCTGAATTGCTTTTGGATAAGAATCAAAAAAGTATCTCGGGTTAATAAGCACCAAAGCTGCCACTGCACCGTTAAAGATTGCGGCTATTGCAATCCCGTCCAGAATCGCTCGTATATAATCCATAAAACTATCTCCTTTTGTGACTTCTCTTTATCGTTCATTTAGCATCTGTGTACTGTGTCATTATGATTCTCCTTTTCCTAATGAATAATTATAGCATATTTTACGATGAATTAGAACTTATCAGACTTAGCTTGACCTGCCACCTTACTATCGGGAGTTTAGAAAAAAATAAAGGCATAACTACTAGAAAAAAACTCGTCATTTAGGATTGCAATTTAGGGTCTAAAATAAATGTTGAAGGTTCAGAAATCAGCATTATTGCCATAGACAATAGAGATTATATTTCTTTAACGGATATGGTTAGAGATATTGAGAACGGTTCTGCTTTGATTGAAAAGTGGCTCAGAAACAAGAATACAATAGAGTTTTTAGGTATTTGGGAAGAAATGTATAACACGAATTTTAATTCCCCCGAATTCGAGGGAATTAAAAATGAAGCAGGATTTAACCGTTTTATATTATCAGTTAAGCAATGGGTGGAAAAAACTAATTCTATCGGTATCGTTGCGAGAGCAGGAAGATATGGTGGAACGTATGCTCATAAAGATATAGCGTTTGAGTTTGCTTCTTGGGTATCGCCATACTTTAAATTATATTTAATCAAAGAATTTGAACGCCTAAAGGAAGAAGAACAAAAGAAGTTAGGGTGGGATATTAAGAGAAATTTGGCAAAAATCAATTATAGAATTCACACAGATGCCATTAAAAACAAACTTGTACCAGATAAACTTTCAAAAGAAAAAATCAATTTTATTTATGCAAGTGAAGCGGATATTCTTAATGTTTCTCTATTTGGAATAACAGCTAAGGAGTGGCGTGATGAAAATCCAGATTTAAAAGGCAATATTAGAGATTATGCGGATATATCACAGCTTGTCTGCCTTTCTAATCTTGAGAATCTTAATGCGGTATTTATAAATGAAGGCATGAGCCAAACTGAAAGATTGGAAAAATTAAATGCAATAGCTATTGAACAAATGAAGATACTATCTGAAAGTGAATCAATTAAAAAATTGAAATAGAGTAATAATATTTGGTATATAGCGAAGGTGATTAGAGTAAAATCTAACCGCCTTTTTTGTTTGAAAAAAGAAGGAGATAAAAATGCGAATCAATGATTTTCATAACATTTTGGTGCTTGTAAAACAGGATATTTTGCAAAGTGAAGCAGAATACCCGAAGCTCTTAAAGGTTGTTGGAAATAATCAAAGATACGACTTTAGAAGTCAGTTAAGTATCTATGATAGGAATTTTGAAGCTATAGCCTGTGCCAAGTTTGATTATTGAAGGGAACGCTTTTTTAACCGTACTGTTATGAGAGGTCAAAATGGTATCCCAATTTTAGAGGACTATGGCACATACAAAAAGGTGGACTATATCTTTGATATAAGTCAGACCGTTTCTAAAAATAGATATGTCAATGAGGTAAATCTTTGAAGATTTGATAAAGAAACTCATAGAGATGTATTAAAAGAAGTGAGGGCTATGAAGAATGCGAAAGCACTTTAGAAAACATTTTTTCTTTAAGCAGGCTTTACGGGGATGAAAAAAATAGATAGCCTGATGAATGAGCTTAGAATATCCGATGAAGATAGACTTTCCTTTACTAAATTTGTGAGGGACTCGATAAGCTACGCAGTAACTTCAAGATTTAAGTTAGACTATCCGATGGATAAGGAACTGTTAAAGGAAAACTTTACAATGCTTGACAGCATTTCTCTTATGAGTCTTGGAGAAACGGTGTAGGATATTATTGGTTACCAAAGAGGGCAAATTTCACTTTATAAAGTGAGGGGGATTTTGTCATCTTTCTATAAAAATCAAAATACTTTGAAGTTCGAATATTATTAAAGTTGCTTAGGTGAGATTAGTATATTTTAATTTTAGATAACTTATCAAGTAAAAAATTAACTTACTTAGGAGGGTAAAATGCAAGCAATAAAGATTTATAGTATGAGATTTGCTATGTTAATCTTGTGATATAATAAAACTGTAGAAAGATACAAAATGGGAAGGAGGTAAAATGAATATAAAAGTAAAAGTAATAAAAGCTTCAAATATAATAAAAAAAATAAGAACTGAAATACTATTGTTAATAAGGATAGAAAAAGAGAAAAACTATCAAGAAAATATACTTTTCAAGTATGCTAGAATGTGGATTTTGTGGTAAAATACTTTCAAGAAGAACTTGGCACACCAGTTCAATTTATAAAAAAGTAAATTGGCAATGTGTAAGGTCAACTAAAAAAGGCAAAAAATATTTGTCCTCATTGATAAAAATTATGTTTCCAAGCAAAAGACATCGCATGTGGAGACCTTTAATAGAAGTGTATAAATTAACGTCAAAATCAGATAGTTAAGTTGAAAGAATTATTTTATGCACAGAAGGCGTAACATGGATAGAGCAATACTGGTAACGGGAAAAGATAAGATTTCTGTCAAGCTGGATACTATTAGGCTTAACATTGAAGCAGAAGGGACTTACAAGGAATATAGCTTATTAGTTAAGAAGTCCGCTGAACACACAAATCTTCTGCGAGAGACAATTTCTTTGTTGGGTATAAATACCCGCATAATCTTTATATCCAATTGGAGAAATAAAGACGATTGATTACTCTTTGGAAGAACTTGAAATATACTTAGAACCTATGGATAGAAAAATGAGTAGAGTGGATTTTAAATGAAATTTTACTAAAAATCTTTGTACAGAAACGAGGTAGATACTCAGCAAAAAGAATAAGAATATCTTATTCAAATACGATAGTTTTATCATTATAACAGAAAGGAGTTTATCAATGAATAAAATTCATATAGAAAAAGGTAGTATACAGGAAACACTTGTTTTACCGTTGTATGCACGGAAGCTTTGCACAGAGCAGTTCCCGACACTGTATCGAGACGAATACGCTACTAAAATTTGCAAAAGTATTGACTATGACTTTTCACAGTTTAAGAGCAAGGAAAAAAGTGTCATGTACCAGTTTGGTGCACTGGAAGGAGCGATGCGTGAAAAAGATAAGTGGACTGTGTTAACGATGAATATTGAGAATAGTGGAAAAATTAAAGTTGATTTTGAAAGCGAAAATGTAGATGAAAATCTTATTGAGTATGAAAAAAATAGTAGAATATTTAAATATTGTGAGATTTAAAAGGATTTAATGGAGGAAAACTATGGAGCATAATTGTTCTATTATTGAAGATAAAAAAGCATTTAGATATAGAGCGGCAGCAATCATAGTCGAAGATGGTTGCGTGCTATTTGCAAGAAATGAAGTCGATGACTATTACTACTCAGTTGGTGGAGCAGTTCACATGGGTGAGACATCAGAAGAAGCCGTGAAGAGAGAAGTGTTTGAAGAGACAGGACTTAATTACGAGGTCGATCACCTTGCAGTAATACACGAGAACTTCTTCATTGGAACCTCTGGCTTAAAAGGAGTGGACTTCCATGAGCTTACTTTCTACTATATGATGAAACCAATAGGCAAAAGAGATTTTACGAGACAAAGCACTACAGATTCAGGTGCTAAAGAGACAATGTATTGGGTGCCTATAGATGAGCTAGATAAATGTAAGGCATATCCGACATTTATGAAGGAATATCTTAGCTCAGAGCATAGTAGCGTAGAGCATATAATTACAGAAATAAACTAAGTGATTTAATTTTAGGATATAAAAATAACCACAAATAAATCTCAGCTTATAGAGTAAACGTATTACGCCAAAACAAAAATTACAGAAGATTTTTGAATATACTGTTGTTAGTGAGTGTAATTGACACATGACATATTGTAAGCAGTGTAAAAGGGTATGATTAATAAAGGAGGACTTATGAAATTAATTAGACCAGATAAGAAATATATTCAAGGTTATATAGAAGCAAATGAAGAAGATGAAATTTTTAGACCGCATGCAGAAAGACGTTTTAATAACCCTGAGACAATTATAGAAAGTTCATATAATTTTGAACATGGTATAAATTTGCCTATAAATTATGTTAGAGCCACTACATTTTGGTTGATAGATAATGAAAAATTTATTGGTGAAATTAATATTAGGCATGAATTAAATTCTTTTTTAATTAACTATGGTGGTCACATAGGATATGAAATTAGACAATCTGAATGTATGAAGGGCTATGGAACAAAAATGCTCTCTATGGCACTTATGTATTGTAAAGAGACACTGAACCTTCATAAGGTTTTGATTACATGTGATGATGATAATATCGGATCAATAAAAGTTATAGAAAATAATGGTGGGATTTTGGAAAACAAAGTGCAAAATAGATTATCAAGAGGAAATGTTACAACAAGAAGATATTGGATTAATATATAGAAAATATTTAGAATGGAGTGTATATTGAGTGAATACTGTGATTACATCTAGAGAAAATATTCTTGAAACTTGTAAAAAAATTGTTTCAAATAAAGGATTAACTGCAATAAATATGAGGTTAGTAGCAAAAGAATGTAATATTGCACTAGGTTCCATATATTATTATTTTCCTTCAAAAGATGATCTTTTAATTGCAATAATTGAAAGTGTTTGGGAAGATATATTTAAGTGGAATGATTTTGAAAAAAAAGAACTCAATTTTTTAGAATTTGTAGAAAAACTTTTTTTGCATATAAGAATTAATGTAGATAAATATCCAAATTTTTTTATGATACATTCAATAAGTTTATCAGAAAATGGGAAAGAAAAAGGATATAGCAAAATGAATTTTTATCTTTCCAATATTAAAAAAAAGATGAAAGATATTTTGAAAAAAGATACGAATATTAGACCTAATGTTTTTAATGATAAATTTTCAAAAGAAAAATTTATTGATTTTTTAATAATGAATATATTTTCCTTATTGACACAAAAGAAATATGATTATATGATATTAATAGATTTGATAAAAAAAAGTATATATTAAATTTACTCTTCCAAATATGGAAGAGTTTTATATCAGTTTAAATTGAACATTGTTCATAATGACGGGAGGAGTTTTAATGCAAGCGATTTTTGAAACACTTTTTGATGTAGTATATTTGTTAACAGTTATTATTTTAGGAATAAAAATGCTAAGTAAGAGTAAATTAAACAGTCAATTTTTCATATTTGGACTTATGGCTATAATACTTGGCTTAGGAGATGCATTTCATTTAGTACCAAGAGCTATTGCTCTTAATACTACAGGGCTTTCAACATATACAAGGGCATTAGGTATAGGTAAGCTTATAACCTCAATTACAATGACTATTTTTTATATACTACTATATTATGTTTGGAGAAGTAGATATAAAATAAGAGGAAAAAAGAGCCTAACACTTATGGTATATATATTGTCAATATTAAGGATAATACTTTCAATTATGCCTCAAAATAAATGGCTTAGTATAAAACAACCTTTATCATGGGGAATATATAGAAATATTCCTTTTCTACTTCTGGGTTTATTAATTATTAAGCTTTTTTATGATAAGGCAAATAAGGATAATAATTTTAAAAATATTTGGCTTACAATAGTTTTTAGTTTTGCTTTTTACATACCGGTTGTACTCTTATCAAGTACTATTCCTGCAATTGGAGTATTAATGATACCTAAAACTTGTGCATATATATGGACAGTATTAATTGGATATAATACTATGAAAAAGGAGGCTTTTAAATGAAAAAGAAATATTTAAACTTAGCATTAATTTATGCGATATTTGCAATGATAGGAGGAGTTTTTTATCGTGAATTTACAAAATTTTATCATTTTACAAAAGTAACAACTCTTGGTAAGGTACATACTCATCTTTTTATTCTAGGCACTTTTGTTTATTTATTTGTTGCAATATTTTCTAAAAATATTGAATTAGAAAAACAGAAAAGTTTTTGTATTTTTATGAAAATATATAATATAGGTTTAGCAATTTTATCAATTTCAATGTTAGTGCGTGGGATAATTCAAGTACTTGAATTAGAAATTTCTAATAAAATATCTTTATTTATATCTGGACTTGCTGGACTTGGTCATATATTAGTTGGAATAGGCTTAATACTTTTTTTAATAGCATTGAAAAAAGGAAAAGAAAAATAAATAGTTATATTTTTTATCCTTGTCTTAATTTTACTATTATTATGCCCAGACTTATGTTTATTAAAAATTATATTTTTTCAAAAATAAAAAAGAAGGAATTAATAACTTGTTTTTTAAGTAAAAATATAGAAAATAAAGTAATGTTGATATATTATTTTAAATATGTTATTATAGATAATATGAGTCTAAAAAGAAAGGAGTTGTGTAATTAATACACAAGAATAATATGGGTTTTTTTAGCAAATTATTTAGTAAAAAAGATAAAGATACAAAAAAAGTTCTTATAGCACCTTTAACAGGTAAGGTAGTTCCTTTAGAAACAGTAAAAGATGAAACATTTGCTTCAAAGATGTTGGGGGATGGAATAGCAATAGAACCAAGCAATTCTGGAGTAATGGTTGCACCTATGGATGGAGTTGTTGAAGTTACACCAACATTGCATGCATTTACATTAGAATCAAAGGATGGAATAAGTATTTTAGTTCATTTAGGATTAGATACAGTTAAGTTAAATGGTGAAGGATTTGAAAAATTAGTAGAATCTGGAACAAAAGTAAAAGCAGGAGATGGGATTATAAAATACGACTTAGAGTTTATTAAAGATAAGGTTCCATCAGTAACTTCGCCAGTCATTGTATTGGAATCAGAAGAATACAAAGAAATTATTAAGTACGAAAATCAAGAAGTACATGCAGGGCAAGAAAAAATTATAGAAATTGATGTATAATAAATTATATAAGCATGTGAAAACATGCTTTTTTTTACGAGGAGAATGAATTGAAAATAAATATTACAAAATTAACTATGGAAGATAGACGAAATATTATACTTAATGGAAATGTAATAGTTACCCTATTTTTACTTAGTATTCCTACAATAATGATGGCTATTGTACAAGCCATGATACCATTTACAGATGGGCTATATTTAAATCATATAATAGGACCAGAAAGAACGGGGGCGATAACATATTCACAACCTACAATAAATATAATGCTTGGTTTATCACAAGGCTTGGGAGTTGCAGCGATGGCCATGATAGGACAATTGGTCGGTAAGGGAGATGTAAAAGGAGTAAAAAAAACAGCCTTACAAGTTTTAATTTTTGGAATATTTTGTGGTTTAGTTCTAATACCAATTAGCTTATTTGTAGCTTCATATATGTCTACAACAGTAACTAAGGATATGTCAAATGATGTGTATATGTATTTATCGCTATATTCACTGGTAATACCCTTTCAATTTATGGCAGCTATATTCAATTCTATAAAAGATGGTGTAGGTAATCCAGAAGCTTCGTTTTATAGAATGATAGTTTTATTATTACTTAAAATATTTTTTAATTTTATTTTTTTAGAACTATTAAAAATGGATATAAAGGGGGCAGTATTTGCTTCGCTATCTGCATACATAGTAGTAAGTTTTTGGATGTACTATGATTTATTTTTGAATAAATATATATATAAATTAAATCTATGTGATTATAAATTTGAAAAGAATATTATATTTACACTTATAAAATTAGGTATTCCATCTATGTTAAGCTTTATGATGATAAATTTAGGCTTTCTATTAATAAATATGGAAATAAGTAAGTATGGAGCAGTTGTTATAGCAGGCTTAGGAATAGCTAGTAATGTAAATAGCTTATGCTTTCAATTACCATCTTGTATAGGAACTACTGTAACTACTATGGTTAGTTTAAATATAGGGGTAGGTAATTCAAAAAAAGCAAAAAAGATATATAAAATAGGATTAACTATAGCGATAATAATAGCTCTTACAACTTTAGTTATAATTATTCCTTTAACAAGTAAAATAACAAAATTATTTACCTTACAACAAAATGTTTTAAATGTTGCAAATTCAGCTTTGAAAATTTATACATTTTCAATATTACCTTATGGAATATTTATGGTTTGTCAGGCAATATTTAATGCCTTAGGTAAAAATGTTATGCCTCTTGTTATGAGTTTTTTAAGAATATGGTTATTTAGATATGTATTTATCTTATGTACACAAAGATATTTAGGATATTATGCAGTATTTTATGGAAATCTATTTTCTAATTTTACAGCAGCAATAATATTTTTAATTATAATAACTAAAATAAAATGGAAATCTGGTATAAACTATGGAAGATAATATTATTTCATTTTCTACTAAGGTGAAAAAAGAAGTGCTTTTAATAAAACCACAGACAAAAAATGAAATTATCTCAGAATTATATGGAATTTTTCTATCAAAAGGTGCTATAATAAAAGAAGGAGTAAATTTTAAAACAGAAATAAGTTATTTAGCAAGAAGAATTGTTGAAAATTTAAAAAAAATAGAAATATTTGATTTTAAGTTCAATTACATAAAAAAAAATATGATTATTTACGAAATAAAAATACAAAATTTTAAAATAGCTCAGTCTAATTTAGATAATACTTGGGTATTTAAAGGTATATTTTTAGCAGGTGGATATATAAAAGATCCAATAAAAGGATATTCTATGGATTTTTTTATTGAAAGTAAGGATAGTGCAAAATATTTATTTAATCTTTTAAATGAATGGGGGAAAAAAGCTTTTTATTCAGAGAAAAAAGATACAAATTTAATATATGTACGAAATTGTGAAGATATATTAGATTTATTAATAGATTTATCTGCTCAAAAGTCTTTCTTTTATTATCAAAATTCAAGTATAAATAAAGAGATTAATTTAAAAATAAATAGAAATATGAATTATGAAATAGCAAATGAAGCAAAAAAACTAAGTACTTCTATGAAACAAATAGAACTTATACGAAAAATAGATAAAACAATAGGTCTTAATAATATAAATGAAAATTTAAGAGAAGTAGCCATACTTAGAATGAAAAATGAAGATGCTTCTTTGCAAGAACTAGCAAATAAATTAAATATATCAAAATCTGGACTAAGAAATAGATTTAGGAGGCTAAAAGAAATATATGATGAAATTGAGTCAGCAAATGGAAAAGTATATTTTAAAAAATGAGAAAGATATTTACTATAGAATAAATAAAGACTTAAGTGTTGAAAATATTGAACCTTCTTTTGTATTTGAGTTAATATATTTTAATGAATTTGATATTGCCGAAGAAGAATCAAAGAAATGTGTAAAAAAGAAATATAAAAAACTAAATAGAATGGTTAATTTAAGTACAGAAATTATATATGAAAGATTATTTAAAAATTTAATACATTCAAATAGATATTGTTTTGATTTAGCAAATGAATTAATTATAAGAGATAAAGAAAAGTTTTTTAATCTTATGTATGGTTTAGCATATATTTCAGAGGATGAAAATAAATTAATAAAAACATATTTATTTGAAATAATGTATAACGATTTAGGGTATAGAGAGTATTTATTAAAAAATTTATTAGATTATTTTACACACTCCTGCAATAAATATATGGATATTACAGATAAAAAACAAATGGAATATTTTTATTCAAGGGTATCAGCCTTATATGTTGAAATATATAATAAAAAATATAAAAATAAATTAGAAATTCCAAAAGAAACAAAGTTAAGTAAGATAAAAAATATTATATATAATAAATTAAAAAAATAGGAGAAATATTATGTTAGATTTAAAATATATTAGAGAAAATTCAGAACAAGTAAAGAAATTTCTAAAAGCAAGAAATAGTGATTTTGATTTAGACATAGTTATAGATTTAGACAAAAAAAGAAGAGAATTATTGGTTGAAGTTGAAAGCCTAAAAAGTAAAAAAAATGAAGCAAGTTCACTAATAGGAAAATTGAAAAGAGAAAAAAAAGATGCAAGTGATTTAGTTAGTGAAATGCAAGAAATTAATGAAAATATAAAAAGATTAGATGAAGAATTAACTAAAGTTGAAGAAAGATTAACATACTTTTTATATAGAATACCTAATAAATTACATTCTTCTGTTCCTTTTGGAAAAGATGAAGATGAAAATGTTGAAATTAGAAAATGGGGAGAACCAAGAAAATTTGATTTTCCTATAAAAACACATGATGAATTGGGTGTTGAATTGGATATTTTAGATTTTGAAAGAGGGGCAAAGTTATCTGGTTCAAGATTTACAGTATATAAGAAACAAGCAGCTAAATTGGAAAGAGCCTTGATTAATTTTATGTTAGATACACATGAAAAAGAAGGATTTACTGAAATTATGACACCTCAATTAGCAAAAAGAGAAATTATGACAGGTACAGGACAATTACCTAAATTTGAAGATGATATGTATAAAATAGAAGGAGAAGAATTATTTTTAATACCTACTGCTGAAGTAACTTTAACTAATTTATACAATCAAGAAATTTTAGAAGAAGAAGAATTACCTAAGTATTTCTGTGGATTTACAGCTTGTTTTAGAAAAGAAGCTGGAGCAGGTGGAAAAGACTTAAAAGGTTTGATAAGACAACATCAATTTAACAAAGTAGAAATGGTTAAATTAGTACATCCTAAGAATTCTTATGACGAATTAGAACATATGGTTAATTGTGCTGAAAATATTTTACAACAATTGAAATTACCATATAGAGTTATAACTTTATGTAGTGGAGATTTAGGCTTTTCAGCTGCTAAAACTTATGATGTTGAAGTTTGGGTTCCAAGTCAAAATAAATATAGAGAAATTTCTTCATGTTCAAATACAGAAGATTTCCAAGCAAGAAGAGCAATGATAAAATATAGATCAAAAGAAGATAAGAAGAGTTATTTTGTACATACATTGAATGGATCAGGACTTGCAGTAGGAAGAACAGTAGTTGCAATAATGGAAAATTATCAACAAAAAGACGGAAGTATTGTTATTCCAGATGTTTTAGTACCATATATGGGAGGATTAAAAGTAATTACTAAATGAAAAAGTTTGTAATATGTCTTATAATAATTAATGTAATCTTATTATTTGCAAATTTAGAATTTTCAGGTTTGTTATATCATAATGATTTGATGACTTGGAATTATAAAATACATGGAATAGATATTTCTCATCACCAAATAAGAATAAATTGGAATAAGGTTGATAAAAAATATAAATTTGTATTAATGAAGGCAACTGAAGGTAAAGATTTTATGGATACAGATTTTTTATATAATTGGAATAAGGCACAATTAAATGGCTTTAAAGTAGGAGCATATCACTTTTTTTCAATGTTATCTAGTGGGGAAGAACAAGCTAGTTACTATATATCCAAAGTTCCAAAAAGTAAGGATTCTTTTCCCCCAATAATAGATGTAGAACTTTCTAAAAAATATGATAAAGCAAAGGTAATAAAAGAATTAAAAAACATGATAAAAATCCTGGAAGATAGATATGAAAAAAAAGTTATAATCTATACAGATTACAAATCATATAATAATTTTATTAAAAATGAATTAATAGCTAATCCAATTTGGATAAGGGATATAAGAAAAAAACCAACTATTTTTGAAAAAAATAGGTGGATTATATGGCAATATTCAAATAGGGGAAGAGTAAAAGGAATAGATGGTTTTACTGATAAAAACATTTTAAGATATAATAATATTAATTATTATTTAAAAGAGTTGAAAAAATAGTGCAAATTATGCTAAAATAAGATATATATCGAATAGGAGGATTAAATAACATGGAAATGAAGTATAACTACAAAGATTTTGGTTTAGTTAATACTAAGGAAATGTTTGCAAAAGCAAATAAGGAAGGATATGCAGTTCCCGCATTTAATTTCAATAATTTGGAACAATTACAAGCTATTATTGAAGCTTGTGTTGAAATGGGGGCACCAGTAATTCTACAAGTTTCACCAAGTGCAAGAAATTATATTGGAAGAGATATGATACCATGGTTAGGTAGAGCAGCAGTAGAATATGTAAAGGCTTCAGGTTCAGATATACCAGTTGCATTACATTTGGATCATGGTCCAAGTTATGAAATAGCTGAAGACTGTATTTTAAATGGATTCTCATCAGTAATGATTGATGCTTCAAAATATCCATATGATGAAAATGTTGCACTTTCAAAGAAGGTTGCAGATTTTGCTCATAAATATGATGTTACTGTTGAAGCAGAATTAGGAGTATTAGCAGGTATTGAAGATGAAGTACATGCTGAAGAACATATATTCACTCAACCAAGTGAAGTTGAAGATTTTGTTTCAAAAACAGGAGTTGATTCATTAGCAATTGCAATAGGAACTTCACATGGTGCATATAAATTCAAACCAGGTGACAATCCACATATTAGATTAGATATATTAAAAGAAATAGAAAAAAGAATACCAGGATTCCCTATAGTATTACATGGTTCTTCATCAGTTCCACAACAATATGTAAGAATTATTAATGAAAATGGTGGAAAATTACAAGATGCATTAGGAATACCTGATGAACAATTACATATGGCTTCTAAATCAGCAGTTGCAAAAATAAATGTTGATACAGATGGAAGATTAGCATTTACTGCAGGAGTTAGAAAAGCATTCTTTGATGATCCAACTGTATTTGACCCTAGAAAATACTTAGCAAAAGGTAAAGAATTTATGAAGAAATACTACAAAGAAAAAATAGTAGATGTTTATGGTGCTGAAGGGGCTTACAAAAAAGGAAAAGTAAGATAAAATTAAAATAAAAAAGCCAGCTGGTGTTGGCTTTTTTTAATAAAAAGGATAATAATGAAATATATAATTGTTTTTATAATATCTATGCTACCTCTAATTGAATTAAGAGGAGCTGTTGTATATGGAATAGCTATGAAATTAGATTTAACTAAAATAATGTTAATATCGATAATAGGTAATATGTTAGTTGTTCCTCTAATATTTTTATTTGCAAGACAAGTTTTAAAATTTGGAAGTGAATTAAAATATATTGGAAAATTTTTTAAATATTGTTTGGTAAAGGGTCATAATGCTGGTAAAAAATTAGAAACAGGTTCAAAATATGGAGTATATGTAGCTCTTTTCTTATTTGTTGGAATACCCTTACCAGGAACTGGAGCATGGACTGGAACACTAGCAGCAAGTTTATTAGATCTTGATTTTAAAAAGACAGTGTTATCTGTATTATTTGGTGTAATATTAGCATTTTTAATTATGAGTTTAGTTAGTTTAGGTTTATTTAAGATTATTTAAAAGGAATAAAATGAAAAAAACGAATGCAATTAGAATATTAGAATCTAAGAAAATAAAATACGAAGAAATAGAATATGATGCAAGTAAGGGTATATCAGGTGTTGATGTTGCAATAAGTACTGGAGAAAATCCTCAAAATGTATATAAAACCTTAGTTACTATTTCAAATAAAAAAGAATATTTTGTATTTATTATACCTGTAGTTAATGAATTAGACTTAAAAAAAGCAGCAAGTGTTTCAAATAGTAAAAAGATAGAAATGCTATTACAAAGAGATTTGCTTGGATTAACAGGTTATGTTCATGGAGGTTGTTCACCCATAGGCATGAAAAAGTTATTTAAAACTTTTATTGATGAGAGTGCAAAAGGTAAAGAATATATTTTTGTAAGTGGTGGAAAAATAGGTGTACAAATTAAAATAAATCCACAAGATTTAATTAATATTGTTAAAGCAGAATATGTTGATATTATAGTTTAAATGGGAAGTTACTTTCTTCCCATATAAACTCTATATCCTTCTGAAATTTGTATACATGAAATAGAAGAAAAAATAGTTTTTAATTCTTTTTCTGTTGATTTTGCACCATGTTTTGTCATTATAACACAGAAGAATAAACCATCTTTTTTTAGGTGCTCATAACTCTTTCTATAAAGTTCAAAGATTAGTTTTTTTCCAGCTCTAATTGGAGGATTAGAGATTATCAAATCAAATTGTTCACAAATATTTTCATATAAATTAGATTTTATTATTTTATAATTAGCAGATATATTATTATTTTCTAAATTTATTTTTGCTAAATCTAAGGCTCTATTATTTACATCACTTAAAATGACATTACTATTTTTATAAAATGATCTTATTATAGTTGCAACTACACCATAGCCACAACCAATGTCTAGGACATCAAAAGAAGTAGAAGGAGCTTTAAAAGTTTTAATAATTTCAGTTAATAAGATTTTGGTACCAGTGTCTATATTATTTTTTGAAAAAATTCCATTATCTGTTGTAAAAGAAAAATGTTTATCTAAAAATTGTAAGTCAATTTTTTTTCTATTTGATTTTATGTCAGGGTTTTCACTAAAATAATGTTGCATTTATATTTCCTTTCTCATTAAATATCTTTTTTCATTATCAAAATACTCATTTTCAAGCAATTCTTTTATTTTAAAATCAAAACTTTGATAAAGCTTTATTGCTTTTTCATTTGTGCAAGTAACAGTTAACTCGATAAATTCAAAATTAGAAATTTTTAAATCATTTATGACAAAAGTTAATAGTTTTTTAGCATAGCCCATATTTTGATATGATTTATTTGTCGATACACCATAAATATATGAAAGCTTATTGCATTGTAAAACTTCGATAACACTAATAATATCTTTATCGTTATATATTGCATAAGTTCTACCATATTTTGTAAAAGGAGATATGTTATATTGACCTATACCTGCCTTGCCAAAAATTTCTTCTTCATATATGTATATTTTTTCTAAAAGTTTTCTGTCTGCCTTTGCATCTAATCTTTTAATTTTCATCATATATTACCTCTTTTAAGTAAAGACCATAAGGACTTAATATTTTTTTTGGTAAATTAGGGGCTTTTAAATCTAATCTATTTTTTATTTGTTCAGGATTTTCAAATATACAAGAGGCCATAATGAGTCTTATCATAGATTTTAGAAAACTATTACCCTGTATTGTGGCGATATATATTTCATTTTCATATTTGCATTTTGCAGAATATATTTGTCTTATGGGATTTTTAAGAGCCTTATCTTTTTTAGAATATTGTGTAAAATCGTGTGTTCCAATAAAAAGAAGAAGATTTTTGTTTATTTTATCAAGATCAATATGTTTTAAATTTATTCCTGAAATATAGTTTGCTTCAAAAGGACTAATATCTTTTAAAAGTTTAAAACGGTATTCATAGGTTCTTTTAATAGCTGAGTATCTTGAGTTAAAATGAGTTGTTTCATAATTAATTTCATTAATTTTAAGTTTACCATAAAGATGTTTATTTAGTTGATATTTAATAGTTTCCAAGGGAATAGGAGATTTAATTTCAAAATTTGATACTTGATTTAGGGCATGTACTCCACGATCTGTTCTTCCAGAAGAAATTAAATTAATTTTTTCAGAAAAAACTTCAAATAAAACTCTTTCAATTTCACCTTGAACAGTAATCTTATCTTTTTGTCTTTGCATTCCATAAAATTTGCTACCATCATAGCTATATTTAATTTTTATAACCATTTATCTATCAATCCATTCTTTTTAGGCAAGCCTATATTTTTTTTTCCTTTTACTATACTAAATTTTTTATCTGCAATATCAAATAAAGGCTTATCTGACAAACTATCAGAATAAAAAGCAAGTACATGAAAAGCACCTAAGTTATTCAGTCTATTTAATTTTTCAACTCCCTTACAATTTTTACCAACAATAGAATAATTATTATATTCTGTTGCAATTAAAATATCAAAACCAAGCTTTTTATAAAGGGGTTTAAGTAAGAAATCAGGTGAAGCAGAAATCAAAATTAAAATATCAGCCTCTTTTTTATTATTATTAATTTCATTAAAAAAATATGGATATATATTATTTATTTCTTTTTCCCAAAAATCAATAATATCTTCATTTGGATTATTATATTTAAATATATCAAAAAAGATATTTTTAACCTTGGATAAATTAAATAAATTAAATAGTATTTTAATAAGATTAATAAAAAAAGGAAAAATTAAATAAGGATGTTTTTTTAAAAAATATTTCATAAAAGTTATACTTGTTTCTTTTGAATAAATTGTTTTGTCAAAATCATATATTATAGCCTTTTTCACTTGCATCCTCCATCATAGTTTTAAAATTAAGTAATTTTAAATTTTCTAAAATGTCACTATTTAAAGTATATTTAGAAAATATATCTTTTTCTTTTTCAGTTAAATAAAGAACTTCATTTATCATCAATCTATTTTTTATTTTTTTATCATCGCTAGAATTTAATAGTCTTTGAGATATTATCATAAGGATGGAATCGAGAATAAGATATTTAGGGATATTCATATCAATTAGTCTTGCAAAACTTGAAATACAATCATTTGTGTGTAGAGTAGCTAATACAAGATGTCCAGTTAAAGAAGCTCTAACAGCAATTTTAGCAGTTAATTCATCTCTTATTTCTGAAATTATTATAACATCAGGATCAGATCTAAGAGAACTTCTTAAAATAGTAGGAAAGCTTAGACCTATATCATCATTCACCTGAACTTGAACTATACCAGAAACTTTATTTTCAACAGGATCTTCTATGCTTATAATTTTTCTTGTGCCATCATTTAATAATTTTGTTATTGATAAAAGAGTTGTTGATTTTCCACTTCCAGTGGGACCTGTAACCAGAATTAAACCATGACTTTTACAAATAGCCTTCTGAATATTTAAAATAGATTTTGTTGAAAAACCAAGGGCTTTTAGTGAAATATCATCTAAGGTAGAATTTAATATTCTAATTACTACATTTTCTCCACTAATTGTAGGTATTACACAGATTCTTAAATCATAATTTTCGAAAGTAATATTTCCATCTTGTGGTAATCTCTTCTCTGCTACATTCATTTTTGACATTATCTTTATTCTTGAGATAATTTCTACAGAATTAGAATAATCATTTTTGTATTCTTTAATAAGACCATTTATTCTATATTCAATTATACATTTACCATAATAATCTCTAATATGTATATCACTTGCTTTATTTTTTATTCCATAACTAATAATATCATTAACTATTAAAATAGTGTTATTAGATATAAAGACATTGCTAGGAGCAATGTCTTCTTTTATCATTTTTTTCATAATCCCCCCATATGAAATTAAATTATTTTTTATTTGTAAGTTCTTTTAATAATAGTTCATTTTGTGCTTTAACTGAAGAAAAAATTAGTTTTTTAATTAAATTATAGAATTTTAAATTTTCTTTTTGTCTTTCAACTTCTTTAATCATAGATTTTATTTGTAATACTAAGAAGTCTTGTTCTTCATATGAAAGTTTAAAAGATTTAAGTTTTTCTCTTTTTGCTTTCTTTTCAACATGGACTTGCTTTTGTAAATAGTTGAAAAAACTTAAAATATTAGGTAAAGCTGAACTAGTATTTGCATCCATTTGTTTTTTTAGTTCTATAATAACTTGATCAAGATATTTTTGAGAACTTTTACTAAGATGTACTTCTATTTTTCTTTTAGTTTTACCAATTTTTTGCATAGAACTTGCAAGTTTAGCTTGTTGTTTCATATTTAAAACATCCATATCATTTAATCTATTTGCATTCATTATTTTCATGTTATTTTTTTCCTCCAATCTTCAAAATGTCTTTAAAATCAATTTGCCCAGAGCGAATTAAAGTATAATGATTATCCAAATATGAGATAATAGTTGAAGGTATACCAGATAAATGTTTATCAGTTTCAAGTATTAAAGGAACATTATCTAACAACTCTTTAGAAATAGAGCTAATCTTTGTAGCAGGGGGTTCGCCAGAAATATTAGCACTTGTTGTCATAAGTATGCCACCAACTTTTCTAATCAAATTACGAGTTAAATCGCAGTCTGGAATTCTGATGCCAATAGTAGGACCTAATAAAGGTAAAAATTCTTTGTTTGTCTTACAAATTATGCTTAAAGCACCAGGTAAAAAATGTTTTATAAGTTTATAATCAACATCAGTAGTTAATTTTTCAAAGTCTGAATAATCAGCTACTAAGGCTAGAATCTTTTTAGCTTTATCTCTTTTTTTTAGTGTATATAAAAGATTTATAGCTTTTTTTGTAGGAATAGCAGCTAAACCATACACAGTATCAGTTGGAATTATTATTGCACGACCTTCTTGTAATAATTGTATGGCTTTTTCAAAATTATTATTCATTACTTTCATCTATATTATTTGGAAGAGCAAAAAGGTCGCTAATAGGCTCTTCATTGTATATTCTATGAATAGTTTCAGCAAACATTGTACTTGCAGAAACTATTTTTAATTTATCAAATAATTGATCGTCATTTAATTGAATTGAATCTGTAACTATAACTTTTGTAAATTCAGAGTTTTTAAGTCTTTGTACGGCTTCTCCTGAAAATACAGCATGTGTGGCACAAGCAAATACTTCAGTAGCACCAGCTTCTTTTAAAGCTTTTGCAGCATTACAAATAGTACCAGCAGTATCAATAATATCATCTATTAAAATAGCTCTTTTACCCTTAACATCACCAATAATATTCATTACTTCGCAAATGTTTGCTTGTGGTCTTCTTTTATCAATTATTGCTAGAGGCATATGTAACCAAGTAGCCAAGTTTCTTGCTCTTTTAACACCACCAACATCAGGTGAGACAACTACAGTATTTTCATTTGTGAAACCTTGGTTTATAAAATACTTTGCAAATATAGGTAAGGCTTCCATGTGATCAACTGGAATATTAAAGAACCCTTGTATTTGTTTAGCATGTAAATCCATAGTAACTACTCTTGTAGCACCAGCAGTTGTTAAAAGATCAGCAATTAACTTTGAAGTAATTGGTTCTCTTGGACTAGCTTTTCTATCTTGTCTTGCATAACCATAATAAGGCATAACAGCAATAATTTCAGAAGCAGAAGCTCTTTTTAACGAGTCAATAAAAACTAATAATTCCATAATATTTTCATTAACAGGTTTCGAGGTAGATTGTATAATAAATACTTTACAACCTCTTACGGTACAATTAGCTTTTGCAAAAAATTCACCATCAGCAAATTTAATGATATCTCTATCTCCAAGCTTAGTACCGAGTTTGTCAGCAATTTTATTTGCTAATTTAAAACTTGAAGTTCCAGCGAAAATTTTAATTTCGTGTTCTTTCATTTCTTACACTCTCTTTCTACTTTTTTTTATTAATAATAACTTGTCTTGCACGACCAAATGCAAGTTTATCATCTTCAATATCTTTTGTAATTACACTACCCGCTGCAGTAAGAACATTAGCACCTACATTAATTGGAGCAACAAATATAGAATTACTTCCAATAAATGAATTAGCACCTATTTGAGTTTTATTTTTGTGAACACCATCATAATTACATGTAATAGTACCAGCACCAATATTAGTATTTTCGCCTATGATAGCATCTCCAAGGTAAGTTAAATGTCCAGATTTTACACCTTTGTGCAAAGTAGAATTTTTAACTTCTACAAAATTACCTATGTGAACCTTTTCATTTAAAATTGTACCTTTTCTTAAATGTGCAAAAGGACCAATTGTAACTTCATTTTTTAAAGTAGAACTTTCTATAACGCTATTATCTATTTTTACATTGTCAGCTATTTCGCTATCTTCAATTCTTGAAGAAAATACAAGACAATTAGATCCAATAGTAGTTTTTCCAGTAATAATAGTATTAGGATAAATTATTGTATCTGAACCTATAATAACATCATCTTCAATGTATGTAGATGTTGGATCAATAATTGTAACACCATTTTCCATTAATGAAGTTAATTTTTTTTGTAATAAAATATTTGATACTTTTGCCAAATCAATTTTTGAATTTACACCTAACATTTCATTTTTATCTTTTAGAGTTAGGCTATCACAGATATAACCATTAGAATTCAATAATTTTATGGCATCTGTTAAATAATATTCGCCTTTAAGATTATTGTTATCTATTTTATCTATGATATTAAGTAAGCTTTTTGCTTTGAATAAATAAACTCCAACATTAATTTCATTTATTTTTTTTATTTCTTCAGTAGCTTCTTTTTCTTCAACTATATCAATAACTTTATTCATAGAATCTTTTAAAATTCTTCCATAACCTTTAGGCTCATCTAAATAACAAGTAAGTAGTAGACAGTCTAAGTTGTTTTTAAAAAATTTATCTTGCATTGATTTTATTGTTTCTGAAGACAATAAAGGACCATCGCCATAAGTAATTAAAACAGTATCAGCATTTTTTAAATATTCTTTTGCAATTTTAATAGCATGTCCAGTACCTAATTGTTCTTCTTGTACAACATAAGGGTATGTTGGAAAATTTTCTATAATTTGTTCTTTTTTATACCCTAAAACTAAAAGTATATCTCCAAATTTGCTAGTTGTTTCTATAACCTTTTGTAACATTGGCTTACCATTAACCTTATGTAAAACTTTTGGTAAATTAGATTTCATTCTAGTACCTTTACCAGCAGCTAAAATTATTGATAACATGATTTCCTCCAAGTTTATTTTTTTATCTTAATTATATCACAAAAACAAAGAAAATTATAGTTCAAATTTATTTATAACTTCTTTTAAAATTTTCATAGATTCATCTAATTTTTCTCTTTCTTCTTTGTTTAATTCAGGGCAAATTTTCATTATTTGACCATTTCTACCTACTACATTAGGTACTGAATAATATACTTCACTTATAGGGTTGTATGTAGAAATTGTTAAAATTGATTTTTCATCTCTTAAAATTGCCTCAACAATACGACGAACAGCTAAACCTATTGCATAATTTGTATATCCTTTTTTTTCAATTATTTCATAAGCAGCATTTTTAACATTGTGAGTAACTGTTTTCTTAAGTTCTTCTAATTCAATATTAACTAATCTACAATATTCTTCTATTGATAAAGGACCAACACTTAAAGCAGACCATACAGGAAATTCACTGTCCCCATGTTCACCTATCATAAAGCCATGTACACTCTTAGCATCTATATCAAATATTTTTGCAAGATGATATTTTAATCTTGAAGTATCAAGTACTGTTCCACTACCTATTACTCTTGTAGCAGGGAAACCAGAAAGTTTATAAGTGAAATAAGTTAGTATATCTACTGGGTTTGCAACAACAAGTAAAATACTATTTGGAGAATATCTTACAATTTGTGGTATCATTTGTTTGAAAATATTTAAATTTTTTCCTATTAAATCTAATCTTGATTCTCCAGGTTTTTGACCAGCACCAGCAGTAATTACAACTATGTCTGAATCAGTAGTATCTTTATAATCTCCTGCAGTTATTTCTACAGATTTCATAAATGCCGCACCATGTGCTATATCCAAGGCTTCACCTTGAGCCTTATTCTTGTTTATATCAACCAAAACAATGTGAGAAGCAAGTCCAGATTCTGCAATTGCAAGAGTAGTAGCTGAACCTACAAAGCCAGCTCCAATAATTGAAACTTTATTAGTTTTTTTCATTTTTAACCTCCATTTTAAATATAGTATCTGAAATATGTTTAACTATTTGTAAATCATGTGAAATAAAGATAAAAGTTGTTCTATATTTTTTATTAAAAAATTTTATTAATTGTATTATTTGTTCTTGTATAGTAAGATCAAGAGAAGCAATTGGTTCATCGCAAATTACTAATTTTGGTTTTAAAATCATTGCTGCACCAACAATAACTCTTTGTCTTTGACCACCAGATAATTCGCTTGGATACTTCGTTTTAAAATCAATTAATTTTAAAAAGTTTAGCATCTCAGTTACACGCTCATTGATATTATCTTGTTTATTGACAATTAAAGGTTCTTTAATAATTTCTTCAACAGTCATTTTTTCATTTAAAGCACTATAAGGATCTTGGAAAATCATTTGTATATCAGATATTTTTCTTTTTGAAATATCAGAATTATTAAATAAAATTCTGCCTGATGTTGGCTTTATAAGACCAATAATTATTTTAGCTAGTGTTGACTTACCTATACCAGATTTACCTACTATAGAAAAAATTTCACCTTCTTTTACAGAGAAGGAAATATTTGAAAAGATAAGTTCGTTATTGAACTTTTTAGAAACATTTTCTAATTTTAATAACATATTTACCACCCTTAATTTTACTATAAATTAAATAAAAATGCTAGGAATATATAAATATTTGCACAAAAGTATTTGAATGTACTTAAAAAATTTTTTGTTTATTTCACATTTTGAAAAAATAAAAAAATGCTCATTAAAAAACGTAAATAAGCATTTAATTTAATGGTATTAAGCTAAAAAATTATAAGAAAAATAAATCTTCAAATTTATAATCTAAAGCTTTGCAGATTAATAGAGCTAATTTTGCAGAAGGATTAAATTGCCCATTTTCTATATAACAAATGGTTTGACGAGAAATGCCAACCATATGAGCGAGTTGTTCTTGAGATATTTTTCTTAAAGTACGTACAGCTTTAATTTTATTTCTTAAAACTAAATCATAATTCATAGTAGTACCTCCTAATAATGACAATTATATTATGAAAAGAAATTTTAGTCAAATTTTATATCACCATTTACACCACAAAGTATAATTTAAAATGCAAAAAAAACAAGTAATATATTGTGCTTTTTTGGGAAATGTTGACTTTTTTATAAAATGGAGTACACTAATATTAGTGAAAGGAGCTGATAGTTTTGGAAAAAAATATGCTACCAGGAATTAAATTGTTGGAAGGTGAAGTACAAGAAAGAGTTCTTGTAGTTGGAGATCCGTTTAGAGCTGAAATGTTGGCAAATCGTTTGGACAATATGAAATGCTTAGTAAAGGCAAGAGAATATTGGACTTATTTTGGTTACTATAAAGGAGTACCAATTAATATTTGTTCACATGGAGTCGGTGCAAGTGGTGCTATGTTGGCATTTATTTCATTAATTAAAGGTGGGGCAAAGCTTATTATTAGACTAGGAACATGTGGTTCAATAAGTGAAAATATAAAAGCTGGAGATATAATAATACCTACTGCATGTTCAAAAGAAGATGGAGTTAGTGATATTTATGTACCTAAGAGTTTCCCAGCTATTAGTGATTACGGTGTATTAAATGAACTTAAAACAATAGCAGAAAAAAAGAATTTGAAACCAAATGTTGGTATAGTAGTTACACAAGGTGCATTTTATGGAGGAGTTCTTAAAACTAATACTGAAGAACAAGCTAAAAGTGGAGCTATAGGTCTTGAAATGGAATTAGCTTGTCTATTTGTAGCAGCTAGTATGTATGGAATTAAAGCAGGATCTATTTTATCTGTTGATGGAAATGCCTTGAAAGTTTTACAAAAAGCTGAAGAAAATAATCCTGATCCAGAATTATTAAAGAAAACAGTTAATACTTGTGCAGATGTAGCTCTTGAAGCATTGGTTAATTTTAAATTGTAAAAGGAGTTTAGATGGAAGAAACAAATGAAAAACAATTAAATTTATTTGAACTTATGATGATAGGAATAGGTCAAATAATTGGATCTGGTATAGTAGTATTGCTATGTATAGCAATTGGAATGACAGGTAAGGGGGTTGCAGTATCATTTTTATTAGCAACAGTTATTATAATTATTCCGTTAATACCTCTTGCAGCACTTGGTTCAGCAATACCTAATAAGGGTGGAATGTATTCGTATGTTAGAGATCTTATAGGACCTAGAACAGCCTTTTTCTATGTTGCTTTATTAGTTTTTGGGCAATTCATTTTGGCACAATATGCAATTGGTATTTCACAATATGCACAAGATTTATGGCCTTTTATTAATCCAAGACTTTTAGCAGGAGCAGTTATGACTTTTGTTTTCATAGTTAATATAGTTGGATTGAAAACATCAGTATTTGTTCAAAGAGTAACAGTTATTATATTGATAGTATCATTGTTCGCATTTATTGGTTTTGGTTTACCACAAGTAAAAGAATTTCCAAGCTTTTTTGAAGCAAAGAATATATTCCCTAATGGTATTGGAACATTTATATCAGCAATGTTACTTGTAAGATATACAATGATAGGTGGAGAATTCTTGTCTGAATTTGGTGGAAAGGCTAAGAACCCAGGTAAAAATATACCTATAGCTATGATAGGATCAACATTAATTGTAGCAGTTGTATATTTCTTAATAACAATAGTAGCAGCAGGTGTTTTACCAGTATCAGAAGTAGCTAATAAGACCTTAGGTGTAGTTGCAAAGAGAATATTACCAAATTATATGTACTATATCTTTATGATAGGTGGTGGAATGATAGCGTTATTTACATCACTTAATGCAGTATTCTCATGGGCACCTATCGGTATAAAAGCAGCAATAAATGATGGTTGGTTACCTAAAAAAATGGCAGAAGAAAATAAAACATTTGGAACACCACATTATCTATTATTAATGTATTATATTATAGGAATGTATCCAATAATAACTGGTCAAGAAATAAAGGTTGTTTCACTTATAGGTGCAAATGTAGGATTAATTTTCTCAATTTTCCCTGTTATAACTTTATTTTTCTTAAAGAAAAAAAGACCAGAAGCATATAAAAATGCTAAATTTAAATTAGGACCTATTGCAAGTATAATATTCCCAATTTTAAGTGTTACAATATATATAATAGGAATAGTATCAAGTTGGAGTTTCTTAAAGAGCCAAGGTGCAATAATACCTATAGTAGTTTTCTGTATAATAGTGTTGATTTATTCAAATTTACGTTATCCATATATAGACAGAAATAAAAAATAAATTATGATATAAATAGTGGCTTAGGTCACTATTTATTTTTGTGAAAATAAAAACAATTATTGAAAAAGGTGAAAAATAATGTATAATATATTTGAACAAACAGGGGTGCTATTTTAATGGCTGAGATTATACCCTAAACCTGATACAGGTAATACTGGCGTAGGGAGTTTATGTTTTTTTTGATATAATCAAATTTTACTACTCTCTCATAGAGAGTTTTTTTTTAGGAGTATATATGAAGAAATTAAAAGATTATAGTTTAGTTATTTTATTGCTAATAGTTTGGGAGATTTTGTCTGATTTACATATCATATCAGAATTTTTGCTACCATCCCCATATCAGGTCATTTTAGCATTTATAGGAGATTTTGGTCTGCTTATGCGACATACCTACTATACACTATTGGTAGCTTTTATTGGCGTTTTTATAGGTATAATACTTAGTTTTATCTTATCACTTAGTATGGATTTATACCAAGGACTTTACGATTTAGTTTATCCAGTTATAATATTGACGCAAACAATACCAACTATTGCAATAGCACCTTTATTAATTATATGGTTAGGATATTATATGAAACCTAAAATAGTTTTAGTAGTTATATCAACTTTCTTTCCAATAACTATTTCTTTATTGAATGGTTATAAGGCTGTTGATAAAGATAATATACAATTACTTAAAGCAATGGGGGCTAATACCTTTCAAATGTATAGATATTTAAAAATCCCTTCAGCAATGAGCTATTTTTTTTCAGGTTTAAAAGTATCAATGTCATATTCGTTAATATCTGCAGTAATTTCTGAATGGTTAGGGGGCTATTATGGATTAGGTGTATATATGACAAGAGTAAAAAAGGCATTTGCCTTAGATAAGATGTTTGCTGTTATATTTCTTATAACCTTTTTAAGCTTATTATTAATGTCAATAATAGATATTTTAGAAAAGAAAATAATTAAAAAATAGGAGGAGAAAAGTTGAAAAATAAATTTATTAAAATTTTAACAATTTTCGTAATGTTATTTACAGTGTTTTCATGCTTTAATTCAAAGAAAGCAGAAAATAAAAAGTTGGAAAAACTTACTTTAGTATTGGATTGGGTTCCAAATACAAATCATACAGGTATCTTCGTAGCCAAAGATTTAGGATATTTCAAAGAAGAAGGTATAGATTTAAATATAGTTCAACCAGCTGAAGATAGTTCAGCAGCAATAGTAGGTTCAGGTAAAGCAGAATTAGGTATATATTTCCAACCTAATTTAGTAAAAAGATTATTAAAAAATACTCCAATAACTGCTATAGCTGCAATATTACAAAAGAATACAGCTGGGTTAATGTCATTAAAATCATTAGGAGCTAAAACACCAAAAGATTTACAAGGTAAAAGATATTCAACTTGGCAAGATCCTATAGATGATGCTACTGTAAAAACAATAGTAGGGGATAAAATGGAATATATCCCAGGAGAAAGTACTGATGCTACAGCAGGTTTGGTAGCAAATCAATATGACTTTATTATTGTATATAGTAATTGGGATTTAATTAATGCAAAATTAAAGAAAGTAGATGTTAATTTCTTCCCTTTAGCTGAATATGAACCAATATTTGATTATTATTCACCAGTTTTAATAGCTAATAATGACTTCTTAAAAAATAAACCAGAATTAGCTAGAAAAGTATTAAAAGCTCTTGAAAAAGGTTATAGATATGCAATACAAAATCCAGATAAGGCAGCAGATATTTTAATTAAAAATGCACCTGAAGGTAATAAAGAATTAATTAAAGAAAGCCAAAAGAGTATTGCTAAATATTACTTAAATGAAAAAGGTGAATGGGGACGTATAGATATAGCAAAATGGGATAGATTCTATAATTGGTTATATGAAAAGAAATTAATAGATAAAAAATTACCAAGTTCTGCAGGTGTAACAAATGAATATCTTGGAAATTAAGGATATTTGTCACAAATTTGATGAAAAACCAATATTAGAAGATATAAATTTCTGTGTAAAAAAAGGAGAAATTGTCGGAATAATAGGACCTAGTGGGGTAGGTAAAACTACATTGTTTAATATTATAGCTGGTTTAATTTATCCAACAAAGGGAGAAGTATATTTAGAAGATGAAAAGATAACAGGAAAAACTGCAAAGGTTAGCTATATGCTACAAAAAGATTTGTTATTACCATTTATGACTATTTATGACAATATAGCCCTACCTTTAAAAATACAAAAAGTTGATAAAAATATAATTAGAAAGAAAATAGAAGAAAATATACCAAAATTTGGTTTAGATGGACTTCTTGAAAGATATCCAAAAGAATTATCTGGAGGTCAAAGACAAAGAGCGGCTTTATTAAGAACATATATGTTCAGTGATAAAATAGTATTGTTGGATGAACCATTTTCTGCCTTAGATTATATTACAAAAACTAAGATGTATGATTGGTTTTTAAATTTAAAAAATAAGTTAAATTTAACCTGTCTTCTAATTACACATGATATAAATGAAGCAATTTTGCTAGCAGATACAGTTTATGTACTTTTAGGGCAACCAGGTAAATTTGTTGCAAAATTTAAGATTAATAAAACTGAAGAAGAAATGTCAAGAATAAAAAAAGAAATTTTTAAGGTTATAAAATAAAAAAATTTTTTATAAGGGAATCTAGTACTACTAGATTTCTTTTTTTTATTTTTAAGAAAAAAGAAAGGAATAAACTTAAGAAAAAAAAGAAAATTATTTTAAAAAAAAAGTAAAATATACCTGAAAGGAGGAGCTTAAATGATAGATGATAAGCAATTTTTAGAACATACAGAGTTATTTAAAAAAAGAATAGAAGAAAATTTGAAATTAGGTTTAGAAAATATAAAAAGCTTGCTTTTTGATGTGAAGACTAAGCCAGATATTTATTTTACAATTCTAGAAAAAGAGAATAAAAAATACTCTTTCTTTTTGAATCCTATGTTGGAATCTAATGAAGATGAAGTATATATAGATAAGCCATATTATGAATTAAAAGAATTGGAAAATAAAGAATTTATAGGAGAATATGTGCTTGGTACAGAAAGGTTTAGGTTTATATTCACCTTAGAAAAAGATACAAGGTATATTGAAAAAATAGAAGAAATATATTTTGCATATTTACTTTCAAATCTTGAATGGGATGGATTAGATTTAAGATATGTTAATAGAATGTACAAGATAAAATTTAAGGAATTTATTGATATTATTGAAAATGTTGAAGAAGCCAAAATTGAATATAATTTAGACGAAGATTTTAAATTCAATCAAACAATTTTTTGGAATATAAGCGAAGAGAAAATAATTTCAAAAAAAACTTTAACAAGATTGGACGATATAGGCTATAAATATATCTTAGATAAAAAAGTAGAAACATTTTATTTAGTAAAAGATGATATAAGAAATATCGATGATATATTAATTTATGATGAACATATTGATATTTATTCAAGAAAAGATGATTTATATATCTTTGATATTTTTAAAATTTTACCTTTTGATAAACGATTTGTAACTAAGTATATTGATAATAAAATAGTAGAACATAAATTAATCTCTTTAGAAGATATAAAAAAAATATTTTTCAAACAATATAAAATAAAAATTTTAGAAATATTCTATTCAAATGAAAATCTATCACATTTATTAATTCCAGACTATAATCAACAAATATTTAAATTTAAAAATTCATATATTTATATAAAATTAGAGAAAATAGCTTGCTATGAAGATGTTTTTTTTCTTGTGAATTTTTTAAATAATAAATTTGAAGCCTTTGAGGTGAGAATTTATGAATAATAAATTTTTCCCATATATTTGGTATTTAGAGTATAAAAAAATAAAAGAAATTAGTTTTAATGAGTATATTCCTTATTTTGAATTAAGTTTAGATGGTTTTAATATAGGGAAAAAGGCACATATAAATTTACCTTCATTAAATATATATTTTAAATATGGACTTAATGAAAATTTAGCTAAAATATATATTAAAATCTTAGCGAAAATAAGATATGAATTAATAATTAGCAAGTTAAGTATATATAATGAAAATGAAAAATATTTAATAAGTAAGTGGAAGTATAAAGCAAGGTATATAAAAGATAAGTTATATATATTTTTTTCATGTATTAAAGATAATTTTGAAAGTTATATGATATATAGAAAAGACAGACAATTTTTCATAATTTTAGATTATAAAAAAACAGTATATATAGAACGATTAATTAATGAGATAATAGAAGAATTTTTACCAATAGGCTTTGAATGTAGGTATTTTTTTAATAATTTTTTATTCTTAGATATAATAGAATTTTCAGAGCAAGAAAGGTGGATTAGCATATGAAATATGAAATTAAATTAGAAAATGTAAATATTTCAAATGAGATAATAAAATCTGTAGAAATTAATATTTTACAAGATGTAAAAGAAAGTTATGTAAATGATAAAAATAGAATAGAGTTATTAATAGAAGGTGAGATATTTACAAAAGATAATACAAATATAAAAACAAATACTTTAATAAGAGAACTTATAAAAATCAAAGATAAGTACTTTGATGTAAATTTAAAAATAGATGATGTTGCTTATTTTTTCCCAAAGTTATATATCTATAAATTAATTCAAAAATTTAATGGCGAAAGTGGGAAATTTAATTTGGTTCTATTACAGAAATTTATAGGTGATCAAAAAGAAATTGAGGTAAATGTAGATGATAATAAAAATTAATAATACTGAAATAAAAGAATATACCTTAAAAAGATTAAGCTTAAAATCAGCATATAATAAGCACACAGAATTGGAAATAGAACTTGAAATTTTAGATATTCAACAATTAAGTGGAAATATAATTGAAATAGAAGATAAAATAAACTATTTTTCTGGAGAAATATATGATAAATGTGTATCAAAATTTGGTATAGATGGTAAAAAAGCTCTTATAAAAGCTTATTCATATAGTAAGAAAATGGATATAAAAAAAAATTATAAAATATTCCAAGATGAAACAATAACATATTATGATATTTGCTTAGAATTATTAAAAGAATATAAATTTAAATATTCAATTTCAAATAGTTTAAAAAGATCAATTAATAGATTGTATTTACAATATGCACAAACAGATTTTGAATTTATGGCAAGGATATTAAATGATATAAATGAAGTAATATATACAAGTTATTCTGGAATTTTAATGATAGGTCTACAAAATGTATCTGAAATTGATTTAAAAAATATAGTTGAAAGTGGTATCAAGAATAAGGATAGTTATTTCAAAATAAAAAATGAAGTATATTTAGTCGGAGATAAATACCAAGATAAATATATTTGCGAGCTAATTACAAATTTAGATAAAAATATTTATTTAACAGAAATATTGTTATGCCCAAAAGGCAATTATTTATATGAAATAAAAAATAATGTTAAGGGAACTTTTTTGGAAGCAACGGTAATTAAGGTTATTGAAAATCTTGAAGTAGCTAGTATGAAAGTGGATTTTTCAAGAAGTATATGGGATAAGAGTAAAAATAAAAAAAGTTTGAGTTTTTCTACACCTTATTCAAAGACAAGTACGGGCTTTTTTCCAACACCAGAAAATGGAGATATAGTGGATGTGTACTTTCCAAGTGATAATGAAAATGATGCAAAGGTAGCATTTTGTATTAATAATAAAGGAAGTAATAGATTTTGTACTGATGAAAAAAGAGTATACATAAGTAAAGAGGCAAGTATAGAATTAGAAAAAGATAAATTTACAGTAGATACTAATAAGATAGTATTTATTTCAAAAGAAGAAATAGCTAATCTAAGTAGGGGCTATATATCTATGGAAGCAAAGGATGAAATGAGTATATATGGAAATAATATTATTCTTGTTTCCAAAAAAGCAGATATAGACATAAATAGTAAATCTAATATTAAATTAAAAGCTAATAAAATATTTAATAATTGAGGAATATATGAAAGAAAAATTTTTTCAAAAAGAACAAATACCTGAAGAAATTCAAAGATTTTATGATGATTTAGCAATGAAATATCTTAAATCTGATTATGAAGTTGGTAGAGAAACAAAGGGAGAAATTACAAGCGAAAAAATAGGAAGATATTTAATGAGTCAAACTGAAATATATTTAATAGAACCTAATATAGATTTAAATTTTTTATTACATTGTGAGGAAGGTTATAAAAAACAGGATGAACTTGTGATATTTTTTGATAAGTTTATAAGAATTAAAGATTTAAAAGAGATATTACTTGAATATTCTGGTGAAATATTAGATATAAGTGGAATACCCTTTATACAAGATAATAAGCAAATAGAATTAAAAGATAAAAAATTAAGTGTTGAATTAAGTCCAGCTGGTATATATATTGCTTGTCATGTGTTTGGAATAAGTAAATTAAAAAAATTATTAAATAAGGTTGAAATACACTGTAGAGATAATATTCCCATAACAGAATATCTTGATAATAAAAGTGAATATGATATTAGCTATATTACAGGGGTACTTAAAGAAAAAAAAGTTATTCCAAAAGTAAATGAAAAAGATAAGTCTGAAATTGATGTTGGTGAAGAATTTATTGGACAGAATAGTAAAGGTTTAAAAGAACAGATAAAAGAAATATTACCTATTTTAGAAAAACTTAAAAATTTAACTCAAAGTAAAAAAGAAGAACTTATAGAAAATAAAAATTCTAATGAAGAACTTATTGAGAAAATAAAAGAAATAATAAAGGATAATAACAAAACAAAGGCTAGATTGGTTGAAGATAGTGATTCTGTAAGAGAAAAGTTAAAAGAAAAATTTGAAAAAGAATATGGAGACAAAAAGTACACAAATTATTTTGAAGATGTTACAAATTCTAAGGTTGATAGCAAAGAAAGAAAAAGTTTTAATGAGATCTTAAAAGCAGTTGATAAAAAAAATAAAGATATAATTAATCAAGAAAATTTTGATAAATATAGAGATATTTTAAAAAAACAAGTTAGTGTAATAGACTTTTTATATGATATTTGTAGTTCTTCAATGGATCCATTGCAAACTTTGGAAGATTCTTTGTGCTTTTTGAGCTGTAAGTATGAAAATGAAAGTAGAATACAGCAAATAGGGAATATTATAAAAAATATATTTAAATCTAAGGTTAAAGAATATATTATAAATAAAATAGAAGATTTTACTAAGATTAAATTAGAAAATTCAAATACAAATTATTTAACAAGCTTAGGTTTGGCAGATGTTGATGATATTAAAGTTGATTGCCCAACCTTACCTTTAAGGGAATATCCAAAAACAAAACATTATAGATTTTTAAAATTATTTAAAGATGAGTGCTTAGTAAAAAAAAGTTATAGCTTAGACAAACAATCTAAGAGAAATTTTAAAAGAGCAAGAAGATTTTTAGATAATTTATTAATTTCATTAATAAAAAGTATTACGAGAGTAAAAACAAAATATTTTGACAATTTTCCAAATGATAAACAGAATATTCTTAGAAATTATTTAATATATTTAGATGAATATAGACAAGGATTAGATTTTAGTGACTATAGTTTTTTAGCTAGCATTAAAGACTTTAATATTACAAATGTTATTATTTCTTTGCTAAAAAGTGATAAAGAATATAAAGATAAATCTTTACAAAAAATATCTAACTTAATGGAAAATAAGGATTGTAAAACTTATTTAAAAGATGGTAGTGCAAGTAAAATAAAAAAGAGTTTTAAAACAAAACAAGCACTGGCATATAATATGAAGATAAGATCAAGCTATAACATATATAATTTTTATGAAAAAATATATTTTGAAGTTGAAAATAATGAAAAAAATAAAATAGTTTGTTCTGGAGCAAAAGTAAGTTGTACAATGAGCCCAGATATATCAACATTGAATGTATTGAGTGCAAAAAAATATATAGATGGGAAAGCATGTGCAACTATATATGATAATAGGATAATACCTTTTAAAACTTGCACAATAAATAAAGTGTGTTCTCCAAATTTGTCATATTGGTTAAAAAAAACGGATATACAAATAGAAAACAAACCGATATTGCTAGAAAATTCAAAGTGTATTTGTACATTAGGTGGAACTATTAATATTACAAATCCAAATCAAATAAAAAGTAGCTTAAAACAAATTCCTGAAATAAAAACGGAAATAATATATAAATTAGATGACTATAAAGCAATAGAAAATATATATTCCAGATTAGAAAGAAGATATTTTAATAAATATGCAAGATATGTTTATTCAGTTGAATGTTTTGCAAGGACATTAGCGAAACAATGTGAGATATTATTTAAATCTGAATTAAAACCAAGGTATGATGAAAAGAAGTTAATGAGTTATGAGGTATATCCAGTTGTTGATTCTAAAAATGAAAGATTAATAAATATAAAGCCTTTAGCTAAAATAATAATGGGATATTTCTTGGGAAAAATAAATTCAAAATATGAAAATGATAAATGGGTAAATATAGGAAAAAAGTTATGCAAACAAGATGTATTTTCTGAATTTATTGAAAAAGCAAAGAAACAATTACCACAACTTTATTCACCATATAAAATTAGCACTAACGAAAATAGAAAGTGCACATGGATGGAAAGGGCCTTATTTGAATATATGAAAAGTTATAATCAATATACTTTACAAAAAATGGTTAAAATTTATCATAAAGAAGGTGGGGGTATAGATGCAGACATAAATACACCGTGGTGTGCTTCATTTGTAAACTACATTTTAAATTTAGGCTTTAAATCACCTAGTTCACAATGTTTTTATTCTAAAGAGGGAGCTAAATATTTCAAAAAAATAAATAAAGCAAAATATGGGGCTATTTTAGTGCTTAATTATGGAAATGGTAAAGGACACTGTAGTTTCATAGTATCAGAAGATGATAATGGATATTATTGTCTTGGTGGAAATCAATCAAATGTTATAAAAAAAAGTTATTATAAAAAAGATAAAAAGGTACAAGGGATATATTGGCCTAGATAGGAGAAAAATGAAAAAATTATTATTTTTAAGTTTAATTACAACTTTAGGGTTTGCTAGTACAGTAAATTATGAAAATTTATCGGAAGAAAAAAAGATAGTTATGGAAACAATTGATGAATTTAGAAATATGCAAATTAAGGCTTTTAATTATGAATTATCAAATTATAAATTTACTAATTTAAAAAGTTCTGGTCAAAATTTTATAGATAGTCTTGATGAAAAAAATTCAAAATATAATATAGGAACATTTACAAATTTTGTTGGAGATAAGAATAAATACAATATAAATACTAATATTAATTTTTCAAAAGCATTAGATTATGAAGGAAATAAAACAATGTTTGGTGCTACAGTAGGTTATACAAATTCATTAATAAATTCTAATAAAATTAATGGAATTAATTTTGGACTTAATGCTAGTGCATATATACCAGATTTTAAAGTGAGAATAAATACTGAGCATAAATTTAACTATAGCATTATAGACTATAATAAAAATTTTAAACAAAATTATATGGGGATAATTGGAGGCTTAGATTTTAGATTACATTTTGGTAAAAAATATTTTGTGGAACCGGGACTTAGGGCAAGTTATACATATAATTTGAAATCAGAAGTTAGGGATCAAAATAATTCTCTTGTAAAATTAGTACCAAGTTTTAATTATAATATTGGGGCCTTTTTGAGAGCAGGTATATTATTTGAAACTAAAAATAAATATAAACTTTCTATAGGTTACGCATTTGATAAAAGATTAAAAAATTCAAATAAATATGAAATTTTTTCAAGAGAAATAATAAATAAGAAAGAAGATAATTATATGGTTCATTCTGGAGATATATTAGTTGAAATGTTATTTAAAGATAAGCATAAATTGTCACTATCCTTAGGTAAATTATCGCAAGCATACTCAGCAACTTTAGGCTATAATTATGAATGGTAAAAAAAAAGCCCGTAGGCTTTTTTTTATTCTTATTTATATCCTTTAAGTAAATTATGTTTAACTTTCATTTTTTCTTCAGGAGTTTTAGCATTTTTTTCTTTATAAATTGTTCTTTCAAAACTACCATACATTGGATTAGGGAAGATAATGAATCTGTCACCAAATTCAGCCTTTAATTCGTCTAATTTCTTTTGTCTGTCTGCCATAGAAGTTTTAGAGAAATCTCCAAAATCACAGATATTATCACCAAATAACATAACTATATTAGAATGTTTTTTAACTTTATCCATTCTTTCAACTTTTGTACCCATTCCTTTGAATAATAAGTGATCTCTACCTTGTACAGGTAAACCTTCTTTTTTCATATTTTTAATAGTAACATCTATTTGATTGTCATCTCTATCAGAAATGTAATATATTTTAACTTTATTCTTATTAGCAAAATTTAAAAATTCCTTAGCACCAGGAACAGCTTTTGCTACACCTAATTGAACCCATTCGTCCCATGTTTTAGGATTGAAACCAGTTCCATCTTTGATATTTTGAACTTGATATGGACTATTATCTAAAACTGTTTCATCGATATCTAAAACTATAGCATAAGGTTTATTATGGTGTTTTTTTAAGATATTAGTTAAATTTTTAGTAGCAAGCTTATAACCTTGAAGATATAAAGCTTTTGCTTCAACAGATGTTTGATACCAATAAGTACTCATGGTATTTTCTCTAGCCATTAATTGGTTAGCAGTTAATGTATAAGTTTTAACTTCAGCAAAACTTGTAAAAGCGATACTTGTTGCTAAAATAGCAATAATTTTCTTTGATAATTTCATTTGAAATACCTCCTAAACAATATAATAATATTTTATAATAATAAAATGATAAAAGCAAAGATTAAAAAATAAATATATTTGTAAATATTTTCTATAATCCTAAAATTTTAATTGTTTTTATTAAAAATTTTTTTGAATTTTTAATTGCATAAAATATATTAATATTTTTAGGACTAATTTCAATTAATTTATCAAAAGCAAGTTTTTTTAATTCTTCTTCATCTTCTATTCTACCAGAGATTAAATATACGGGTTTATTGTATTTCTTAGCTAATTTCAGTACCCCATAAGGAGCTTTACCATATTTTGTTTGAATATCTGATCTACCTTCGCCAGTTATAACTAAGTCGGCTTTTTGTATTTTTTGTTCTAAATTAGTCATTTTGGTAATTAAATCAAAACCTCTTACAAGTTTTGCATCGAAAAAAACTTTGAAGCAGGCACCTAAACCACCTGCAGCACCAGCATATAGAAAATTTAAATTTTGATTTAATATTTTTTCAAGATGCGAGAAATTAGAATCTAATTTTTTTATCATTTCGTCATTAGCACCTTTTTGCTTTCCATACATAAATGAAGCTCCATTGGGTCCAGTAAAAGTATTTGTAACATCACAGGCTATTAAAAATTTACTTTTTTTTACTCTTTTATCAAAATTATTTAAATCAATTTCATAAATATCGCCAATATCTCTGGCATTTTTAATTATTTTTCTATTTCTATCATAAAATTTAGCACCTAATGCACGAAGTAAGCCTAAACCAGCATCATTAGTACAGCTTCCACCAAGACCTATTATAAAATTACGAAAACCTTTGTCTAATGTATAACGGATTAATTGACCTAAGCCATAAGTTGTAGTAAAGTATGGATTCTTTTTTTCTACTACTGTCATTCCACAACAACTAGCAACTTCTATAACTACTGTATTGCTATATATAACACCATATTTAGCTTTTATTCTATTGTAATTAGGACCAAGTACAAAGGAATAAAAAAATTTTCCTTTTTTTGCAGATACTATTGCATTAACAGTTCCTTCACCACCATCGGCAAGAGGACAAGTTATTACTTGGTTAATGCAAGTATTTTTAAAAATCTCACAGATTTCATTTGAGCTAAGGCTAGCTTTGTATGAATCAGGAGCTATTAATATTTTCATGATACATACATCGTCCTTTCATATGTTGATATATTTATTATCATATTAAAATTTAAAAAAAGCAAGGAAAATATGGTTGGTATAGTAAAAAAAATTGTGGTATAATAAAAACAAAAAAACATTTTAATTTGTAAGGAGTTTTTATGAAAAAAATTGTAATGGGGATACTTTTGTTAGTATTTCAACTAATAGGATTTTCAGATAATTTTTTAGGAACTTGGATAATAAGTGATTTGAATGCAGATTATGAAGTATTTACTATTTTTCAAATGGATAATAAGTATTATAAGGCTGTTAGATATGACGACGGATCTGCAATTATTAGTAAATTAGATAGAAAAAATAATAAGCTATATGCAATTGATGATGAAGAAAAATATGTATATAGCTATGATGAAAAAAACAATAGATTAATTGAAACTATAGATAATGAAGACTGTTATGAAAAATATTCTAAAATAGATAATAATGAAGATTTAAGTATGTGTAATACATACATATTTCCTTTAAATTCAAAAATTTTAAAAAAGACTAGAGAAAATGTTAAATATCAAGATTTTCTAGTATCATATTCTGATATGTCTATTGCTAATGATGGTAGATATTATTATATACATGATTACAGCGGATGTAATGAAATATTAAATGCAAAGAATAAAGAATTATTTAATGAAAATATTAAGGTATATTTTTCAGAAATAACACAACCTTTTATTGATGGATTAAATATAAAAAATTTAAAAGCTGGTGATAAGGTATTAACAGTTGAATATGATGATGTATTAGGTAGAAATGGAGAATTTTACTATATAAATAAAACTAATGAAGATTAATAGCTTGAAAAAAAAATAAAAAAAATGTAAAATAAAATTGACAGGAGAATGATATGACTGAAGTAGAGATAAAAAATGAAGTTGAAAGACAATTTAATATTCTAAAAAGAGGATGCGAAGAATTAATTAATGAAGAAGAATTTAAGAAAAAACTTGAAAGAAGCATAAGAACAGGAAAAGGGTTAAAAGTTAAATTCGGAATTGATCCAACTGGAAGCGATTTACATTTGGGTCATGCAGTTCCTATTAGAAAATTAAAACAATTCCAAGATTTAGGGCATGAACCAATATTTTTAATTGGAACTTTTACTGCTAGAATTGGTGACCCTACAGGTAAGAGTGAAACTAGAAAAATGCTAAGTATGGAACAAATAGAAAAAAATATAAAAACATATATGGATCAAATTAGTTTGATATTAGATGTAAATAAAATGACAGTGAAATATAATCATGAATGGTTAGAAACACTAGATTTAACAACTATATTGAATCTTTTATCAAAATTTACCGTTTCACAAATGATATCTCGGGAAGATTTTGCAAAAAGACTTAAGGAAAATAAGCCAGTTTCTTTAATTGAATTTATGTATCCAATACTACAATCATATGATTCTGTTCATTTAGAAGCAGATGTTGAATTAGGTGCTACTGAACAAAAATTCAATATCTTAAGAGGAAGAGATTTATTAAAAGATTTTAATAAAGAACCTCAAGTTTGTATGTTAATGCCTATATTAGTAGGTCTTGATGGTGTAGAAAAAATGAGTAAATCATTGAATAACTATATTGGAATAACTGATACTCCTAATGATATGTTTGGGAAGATAATGTCTATTTCTGATGAATTGATGTATGTATATTATGAACAATTAACAGAAATACCAATGCAAGAAATAGAAAGAATAAAAAAAGAAGTTCATCCAATGGAAGCAAAAAAGAGACTAGGAGAAGAATTAGTTAAAATATATTATTCAGAAGAAGCAGCTAAGAGTGCAAGAGAATATTTTGAAAATCTATTTTCTAAGAAAAATTTAAATGTTGAATTACCAGAAGTCATTATTTCTGAACAAGAAGTGGATATAATTGATTTGTTAGTAAATAAATTATCTTTCTGTAAATCAACAAGTGAAGCTAGAAGATTAATAGAACAAGGAGCAGTAAAAATAAACGATGTTGCTATAGTAGATATTAAAGCTAATATTAAGATTATTCAAGACATGGTAGTAAAGGCAGGTAAGAAAAAGATTATAAGAATAAAAAAGGAGAACAATTAATGTTTGAATTAAATCTTAATTTGGAAGAAAATAAGAAAAATTTTAAAGAAATGAGAAGCGATCTTGTGTATGACGTAATTGTTATAGGAGCAGGTCCAGCAGCAATATCAAGTGCAATATATGCAAAAAGAAAAGGAATGAAAATTGGGATTGTAGCAGAAAATGTTGGAGGTCAAGTTTTAACTACAAATGGTATAGAAAATATTATCGGAACTGTTTCAACAACTGGTCCTGAATTTGCAACTTCTTTAGAAAAACATGCCAAAGAATATGAAATACCTTTTTATCAAGGACATTTAGTTTCTAAAATTATTGATGGAAATAAAAAATTAGTCGTTACAGATAATGGTGTTGAATTTAAGACAAAGTCAATAATTATCGCAACTGGTGCAAAACATAGAGAATTAAATGTTAAGGGTGAAGAAGAATTTAAAGGTAAAGGAGTTCATTATTGTTCAACTTGTGATGGACCTTTTTATAGAAATTTAGATGTAATAGTTGCTGGTGGTGGAAATTCTGGAGTAGAAGCAGCACTTGATTTGGCTAATATCGCTAAAAGTGTAACTATAATAGAATATTTACCTGAACTAAAAGCAGATGTAGTTTTACAAGAAAAAGCAAAATCAAATTCTAAAATTAAAATAAAAGTCAATACAGCTATAGATGAAATCAAAGGGGATAAATTTGTTACTGAGGTCTTATGCAAAGAAAGAACAACAAAGGAATTAGAAAATTTAAAAATAGATGGAGTTTTTGTTGAAATTGGTTTAAGAGCAAATACTGATAATTTTAAAGATATAGTTAAAACTAACAAAATTGGAGAAATAGAAATCGATGAATATAATAGAACAAGTTGTAAGGGTATATTTGCTGCAGGTGATTGCACAACTGTACCATATAAACAAATAATAATTGCTTTAGGTGAAGGAGCAAAGGCAGCCTTATCAGCATTTAACTATATATTAAATAATTAAAAAAATTTTTTTAAAACAGAATAAATTTCTGTTTTTTTTTTTTTTTTT